>NZ_JBBCQL010000001.1:0-68674 GCF_037149975.1 Chryseobacterium sp. VD8
TGATGTGGAGCAGATTAAACCGCCATCTTCAATATCAGAGAAGTTACTTCCTGATGCAAGTTTGATGACCATCAACGCTACTCCGGACGGAAAATTTTATTTTCAGCCAGTAGAAAATGCATCTGAGAGACTACAGCTTTTAGACAATATGGGAAGAAAGTATGGAATTACTTTTGACAATAACGAAAAAGCTGCATTCCAGAAAGTACAAGCAATTGGGGTTCCTATGAACCAGCTTAAAAGCTATCTTGATTTGCCAGATGACGAGCAGAAAAATTTCAAGAGTCCTACAGGGATTCCTATGGATAGTACAAATAAGCAGTTAGTAGACTGGGTAAAAGAAAGTTTGAACGTAAATCCTGATTACAAATTAGCAATTAAAGGAGACGTTACAACTGAATACCCAAAAGTAAAAAGCTTATTTGAGGGTTTAAGAGATATAGATTTTCTTAAATTTTGGTTGATTACATCACAAGAAGGTAAACCTAATGAATAATATCATTTAGAAATGGCAGAAGTACAAGTACAGGAAAAGGGCGCCAAAGGCGGCAAGGTACGTTCCAAGAAACAGAGTACCAGAGTCGATATGACTCCAATGGTGGACTTGGGTTTTCTATTGATTACCTTCTTTATGTTCACAACCACATTCTCTAAACCGAATGTAATGGATTTGGGTCTTCCGGCAAAACCGAAGGATGAAACAAAAAAACCACCTCCAACAGAAATTAAACTTTCTAACTCTATATCTTTATTATTAGGTAAAGACAATAAGATTTTCTGGCATCAGCAGGACAACACGTCTTTAACAGATCAGAATCTTAACGAAACTACTTTTGATAGAGAAGGAATCAGAAAAGTAATTGAGCAGGCAAAAGCAAATGCGGCAGATAAAACTAAATTTACGGTTATTATTAAGCCAACTGACGATGCTGTATATAAAAACTTCGTAGATATCCTTGACGAAATGGCAATTACAAAAAGCGAGCAGTACGGTGTTACTGATCTTAAACCTTGGGAAAAAGCTATTTACGATAAAAAAGTGGGTAATTCTGGAGCTGCAGCAGCAACTCCGGCTACTAAGTAATTTAAACCATAAAATTGTAAATCTATGGCAAATGAAAATGTATACGATCCGAATCTTACTTTAGATGAGATTGTATTTGAAAATAGAAACAAGGAATATGGTGCATACGATTTAAGACATCAGTACCCAAAACTTCTGACAAAATCTTTCATCGTTGGAACAGCATTATTCCTTATTGCTGCTTTGTCTCCATTTATCTATCTTACCATTAAGAGACTTACTGCTCCGCCTAAACAGGAAGTTAAGGCTGATCTTGTAGATGTTCTTCAGGAAGATAAAATTATTGAGCAGCCAAAAGAAGAAGAACCACCACCACCACCTCCGCCAAAAGAGGAAGAGAAAATTGAAATTATTCAAAACGTGGTTCCAGAGCCTGTAAAAGCTCCAAAAATTGAAACACCACCACCACCGATTTCTAAGCAATTAGAAACAACGACGGGTCTGGTAAATCAGGAAGGGGTAAAAGCTCCGGCTTACACTCCGCCGCCGCCGCCGCCATCAACAGGTACAAAGGCATCTACCGCTGAAGTAAAACCACAGGTAAGCGATACTCAGGTTTATACAGAAGTTGAGCAGACTGCTGAATTCCCTGGAGGTATTAATGCTTTCAGAAATAAAGTATCCAGTAACTTTGATGGTTCAGCAATGAACGGAGATGAAGGTACGGTAAAAACTGAGATTACCTTTGTGGTAGAGAGAGACGGAAGTATTACTGATGTTAAAGCAAGTGGTGGAAATTCTGACTTCAATGCTGAAGCAATCAGAACCATTAAGTCTATTAAAAATAAATGGACTCCTGCTAAGATTAACGGTCAGTCTGTACGTTACAGATTCAGATTACCTTTAACAATGAATTTTGAAGGATAATATTTATCTTTAAAATAATAATTAAAAAAGAGAAGCATTTGCTTCTCTTTTTATTTTTTTTGGTATTTTTGTTATATGATGTTCAATTGGTTATCTCTGGTTACGGGATTATTTTATATCGTTTTGGGAATTGTAGTGATATTCTACAAATTTTTCTTCACAGTTTTGGATCCTGGAGTTGCCTATGCGCTAGGTGGACTTCTTATTTTATATGGAATTTTCAGAATTTACAGAGCAATTACTAGAATTAAAAATTCAGGAAATGAAGAATAGTATTAAACTTATAATGCTGTTTTTCGTTAGCATTGTAGTAGTAGGTTGTAAAAAAGAAGATAAATCTGCGTCATACCATAAAGGTGAAATGACAATTCTCACCGATGAATCTTTTAAAAGTGTAACAGAGGCTTTAGCAGAAGGGTATATGATCAACTATCCTGAAACAAAAATAAAAGTAACTACCAAAAAAGAAGATCTCGGATTTATTGATTTACTTAACAATAAAGTAAGAATCGCTGTAATGTCGAGAGATCTTACTCCTGAAGAGATTAAAGAATATGAAAAACAGATTGAACTGAAATTTCTGCCCGCAAAATTTGCAGCAGATGCTGTTATTTTTGTTGTTCCCAAAGATTCTCCCAAAGAAAAGATCACAATTGATGAGATTCAGGAAGGATTACAGTCTGACAATAAGGTATTTATTTTTGACGGAGCTAATTCCAGCAATCTGAATTTTGTTGCGCAAAAGCTTAAAAAACTCCCAAAAGATTTAAAATTTTCAGTCATTCCGGGAAGCAAGAATATTATTGAAGAACTCAATAAATATCCTGATAAAATAGGGGTTATCGGTCTTAATACTTTCAGCCGTCCTTATGATAAGGAATCTGAACAGTTGAGAAGTATGGTGAAAATTCTTCCTGTTGAAGACAAGGGAAAACTTTACAATACAGATTTTGAAAACCTGCGTAAAATGAATTATCCATTTACAAGAGTCCTATATTTTTTAACAAACGAAGGAAACTTCAATCTTGCCAATGGTTTTATAAGGTATTCGTGCACACAACTTGGACAGATGATCGTTCAGAAAGAAGGCTTGCAACCTTATAATCTTTACAGAAGA
Source organism: Chryseobacterium sp. VD8 (assembly GCF_037149975.1). NCBI lineage: Bacteria > Pseudomonadati > Bacteroidota > Flavobacteriia > Flavobacteriales > Weeksellaceae > Chryseobacterium > Chryseobacterium sp. VD8. Next base: position 3,069 of record NZ_JBBCQL010000001.1, read on the forward strand.
GAAGTTCAGATGCGTTAAAAAGTATTAAATTAATCCTTTAACCAAAATAAATGTATTATTTTGGTCTGAAAATTGTGTATTACTTAAATTGAATTTTGATTAGAAAATATAAAATGAAAGATATAATGAATATGAATGTAAAGAAGCTTGCTTTTGGAGCAGCTGTAATGTTTTTTACCAACTTTGCCGTTGCACAAACTGTACAGGATGGTATCAACAGTATCGATAGTGATAAATATGCTCAGGCAAAAACTAATTTTACGAACATGATCGCTTCAGCACCTACTGCAGAAAACTATTTCTATTTAGGAAATACCTATCTGAAGCAGGGAGAACCTGATTATGTGGCAGCAACCGAGAATTTTAACAAAGGTCTTGCAGCAGACAGTAAAAGTTATTTAAATAAATTAGGTTTAGCAACTGTAAAACTTGGAAAAGGAGATAAAAATGCTATTGCTGAAATTCAGAAAATTGTAACAGATTCAAAAGAGAAAGATGCAGAAGTTCTTTTCAGAGCGGCAGAAGCATTGACTTTATTTGAAAAAAATAACTCTCCTGATCTTGCAATTCAGTATTTGAATAAAGCGATTGAAAGAGCTGAGAAAAAAGGAGTTCCGGCTCATTATTATTATACTTTAGGGGATGCTTACAGACTAAAAAGAATGCCTGGAGATGCAATGTCTGCTTATGACAAAGCCCTTCCTCTGGCTAAAAATAAAGCATCGGTTTATACAAGGATTGGTACTTTATGGATGGCTGCGCAACAATGGCAGCAAGCTAAAACAAGCATAGATAAAGCAATCGCGACAGATCCTTCTTATGCTCCTGCGTATAAAGCTCTTGCTGCTTATGATATCAGATATCAGCAAAATGCAAAAGCAACTCAGGATCTTATCAACTATACAAAATATGCTGATGAAGATCCATATACTCAATTAGAAATTGCAAAGCTTTATTTTACCAATGAAGACTATGCAAATTCCAAGCAGGTTTTAGATAAGATTTTTGATAAGATCAATGATCCTATTAAATTTAAATTGAGAGCGTATCAATTATATGCTGACGGAAAATATGCAGAAGCAAAACAGAACATGGATAATTTTGTTTCTCAGGCTGATAAATCAAGAGTACAACCTGCAGATCAGGGGCTGCAAGGGCTTATCGCAGCAGGTTTAGCAAAAACTGAAAAAGATACCGCTAAGAAAGCAGCGTTAACATCTGAAGCACAACAAAAAATAGCTATTGCAAAAGCTGCAAAAGATGAAACATTAAAGTGGGATATGGAATTGGTGAAAATAGCTGGAGGAGGCGCTTCTCAGGCTGATATTGATGCAGGACCTACAAACCCTACTATCGAAGGATTGAAGCAGAAAGTTGCAGCGAATGCTCAGGATTCAGACTCTCTATTTAAGTTGGCAACAGCTTATCAGGATGCAAAAAACTGGAACGGTGCAATCGCGACATGGCAAAAAATGAATGCTTTATTGCCTGATTGGGCACCTGGTTATTACAGTTTAGGCTATTCTTATCAACAAGCCGGAAATAGTGATGCAGCGAAAATGGCATACGAAAAATTCATTAGCACTGTGAAACCTACAGAACAGGAAGCCAATAAGCAAACTCTTGCTTACGCTTATTTTGCTGTAGCATATATGTCTAAAGATTCAGACTTTGCAAAAGCAAAAGATTATGTTGCGAAATCTGTACAGTTGGATCCAACTTATCAGGACGCAGTAAAATTAAATGCAGAACTTAATAAATAATTTAATACAATTATAAATAATGAAACTTCCCATTCTTAATGTTTGGGAAGTTTTTAATTTAACCCTATCTTTGAGAGTATGAAAACAGATATACTAGCTTTTGGTGCACATCCTGATGATGTAGAATTGGGATGTGGAGGAACGATAGCCAAAATGGTTTCAGAAGGAAAAACCTGCGTTATTGTTGATCTTACGAGAGGAGAACTCGGAACAAGAGGAACTGAGGAAACCAGAAAAAATGAAGCATTAGATGCTGCAAAAATTCTCGGTGTTTCTATCAGAGAAAATTTAAATATGAAAGATGGGTTTTTGGAAAATAACGAGGAGTATCAGATGAGGATTATAAAAATGGTTCGTAAATACAGACCGGAAATCGTCTTTTCTAATACAACTGATGACAGACATCCCGATCATGCAAAAGGATCGAAATTAGTGTCGGATGCGTGCTTTTTAGCCGGTTTAAGAAAAATCGAAACAGTTTTGGAAGGCGAAATTCAGGAAGCATGGAGACCAAAACATATTTTTAACTATATGCAATGGAAAAATGTGGAACCTGAATTCGTTATTGATATTTCAGAATTTCTGGATGCGAAAATTGAAGCTTGTAAGGCTTTTAAGACTCAGTTTTATGATCCGGATTCTAAAGAGCCGGAAACTCCGATTACTTCAAAAAACTTTTTGGACAGCTTAACTTACCGCGCGATGGATTTAGGTAGATTATCGGGAGTGGCTTATGCTGAGGGATTTACGTCTGAGAAGCTAATTGCATTGAAAAATTTTGACGGAATTGTTTGGTAATTAAAAAATCTTTCCTATATTTGCACTCACAAAACGGTGATTGTAGCTCAGTTGGTTAGAGCGTCGGATTGTGGTTCCGAAGGTCGTGGGTTCGAGACCCATCATTCACCCAATAAAAGTACACTTTTTAAAAGTGTACTTTTTTATTTTACAACAGATTTTAATTTCAACAAATTAAATTAAAAGTTTATTCCTGAGATTTTCTTGCGTATATTTTTTTTGATCAAGCGCAAAAGTTGGGGGCTGAGCAAAAAGTTTAGTTAATCTGAATAGAAAGAATGCTTTGTATTTTACACCTATCAGTTGTAATCTGAAATTTTTTATTTTCGCATTGAAGGATTCCGCAGCGGCACTGGTGCTTCTTGCTTCAAAATAATTGAGAATGTCGTTGTAATGATTTATTATGGTATTTTTGAGCGTCGAGAATGATTTAAAACCTGACTCTTCAATATTCTAAACCAATAGTCAAGCAATAGCATCGCAACTGATCTGGAGATATTATGATTGTATATCTTCCTTAAACCATCCGATAAATGGTATATTTTTTCTAAATCCAGATATTCTCTAAACAGCATCTTTTCCCGTGTAATCCGATTTTCCGTCCATTTTTCCATGCTTTCGAAAAGTAAATGTAGGCTTCTTATCAGGAGTTGTTTTCGGGTATCTCGGTCTTCAAAAATCTGAATTTCAGGTTTCACTTTCCTGTCTCTGGATTGTGTTATAATTTCATTTTTCTTGCAAACAAATGCTGTAATAGTGTTGTAAATAAGGTTGATACATATGTTTTAAAATATGTTATTGTAAATTAATGAATTTAGAAAATTATGAATTTGTAAAATTATTATAATACAATACTGTATTTATTACTTACAGATTTAAAATAACAAAGTAAAATGGTAAAAAATATAAAATTGTGGGAATAATTAATGATAAGATTTTATAAATACGTTTTTTAACCCTTTTCATTTAAGAGATAGAAAAATCGTAAAATATTGGATAATAAAGAATGTGGATTTTACTATTAAAATCAAAATGCTTATTCTTTATTACTTATCACGGGTTTATAATAAAAAAATAATAAAAATTATTAAGGATAATAATTAATTACAAATGATAAAATGTAAATAAATTAGGGTTATGATTTAAAATTTGATTTAAGTATTTAAATATGTGATTCCAATAAATTTTATTACCATTTGATGTTGATTTATGCAAATTTTTTTGAGTGAAAAAAATATATATATTTGCGAAAAAAAATACAAAAATGAAAAAAATATTACTCACGATAAGTTCTCTGATCGCTGTTTTCTCTTCAGCACAAATCTGGAATACGACAGGAAACAACGGAACAAATCCATCAACCAATTTCTTAGGTACTATAGATGCTCAGCCTTTAATATTTAGAACAAACAATTCTGAAAAGGTAAGAATAACACTTAATGGAAATGTAGGAGTAGGGACTGAAAATCCAACCCAAAAATTAGATGTTAATGGTTCTGTTATCGCTAATGAGAAATATAATAATGGCAACGAGGGTTCTTACTATATTAAATTAAATGCAAACGGATACAATATCCCTATTATTAGCTATTTAGAATACCCTGATAATACATTATTTTTTGGGAATCCTGGAGGACAGTATCATAGTAAAACAATAATCAGGGGAGGAAATGGAGATGTTTTAATAGAACCTAACTCTACTAATGGTGCTTTCGTTGTTAAGGCACAATCGGGTAACGTAGGAATAGGATCTATGAATCCAGATTCAAAACTTACAGTAAAAGGAAAAATTCATGCAGAGGAAGTGAAAATCGATTTACAGGTACCTGCAGATTATGTTTTTCAAAAGTATTATAATGGGGCTTCTGATTTAAAGAATGATTATAAAATGTTATCTTTAGATGAAGTAGAAGAGTTTACCAAAAAATACCACCATTTGCCTAATTTTTCATCCTCAAAAGAAATTATTGAGAATGGATTAGAATTAGGAATAACAACAAATAAGCTTCTTGAAAAAATTGAAGAACTTACTTTATATTCTATTGATCTGAATAAAAAAAATAAAGAACAAGAGGACTTAATCAAAAGTCAGGCAGATATTCTTAAATCTTTGAATGAAAGATTAGAAAAATTAGAAAAGGCAAAGCAGAAATAATCCTAAAAATATTTTCCGATGTATAAAATATACCAAAAGTCAGTTTTGGGAATTTCTGTATTCTTTTTCATGTCGGTATTTTCACAAGAAAAGCAAGATGCCAATAATCGATTAATAGAAGATCAAAAGAATTTCCAGTTACAGATTATAAATAAAGAGAATAAACAGAAACAGGAAGTAGAACGTTTAAAATCTTTAGGATTTCCGGAATTTATTGAAAAAGATGGAAATAATAAGCAATTAGTTGGTTCTGATGAAAATGGCAGACCATTATACTATACGACATTGAATGCCGGAGCGGCACAAATGACAAAAGCTAATACATTATATGCTGGAGGAAGTACTGGATTAGACATTTCAGGACAAAATATGATTATAGGACAATGGGATTATTCAAAGCCAAGAGTTACACATGAATTGCTTTCCGGAAAGATTACTTATGATTCTTCTCAAAATCAAACTACAACAAGGCACAGTACGAACATTGCAGGAACAATGGTTGGAAGTAATGGAGACACAAATGCAAGAGGAATTGCATTTAATGCAAAACTTCATGCATATGATTGGGTAAATGATGTATCTGAAATGCTTAATGAAGCTTATTCCCCAAATAATCCAACGGGTATTTTAGTTGCCAATAATAGTTATGGTTTCGATCCTTTATATCTTCAAACCTATCAATTTGGAAAATATAATTCTACAGCACAGAACTGGGATAACCTGATGTATTTAAGACCATATTTACAAATTGTTAAGGCTGCGGGAAATTCCAGAGAAATAGATCCTGCTCTTGTTCCTCAGGTAACTGTGAAGGGAGGATATGATTTACTTGAAGGAGCGGGAATTGCTAAAAATGTTTTGGTTGTGGCTTCTGCTAAAAAAAATCTTAATATGAATTCTGATGAAGATTTTGATATTTCTTCATTCAGCAGTTATGGTCCAACTGACGACGGAAGGATAAAGCCAGATCTATGCGCACCTGGAGAGACTATATATTCATCTATTGAGACTTATGACTCCGCATACGGAACTTATAAAGGAACTTCATCAGCGACTGCTGTAGTTTCTGGTATTATAACATTATTACAGCAATATTATAAATCTGTGAGTCCTTCTCAAAGCTATATGCAATCTTCTACAGTTCGTGCTCTGTTGGCTCATACAGCCAATGATAAGGGAACAGAAGGACCAGATTATATTTACGGATGGGGAATGGCAGATGCGAAAAGAGCAGTTGCTGCTATACATGATAATATTGAAGGAATTATTGGGGATTATAAAAAATCTACATTAATCAAAGAGATTTCTCTTAATCAGGGAAATAAATATACTTTGTATGTAGTTCCTCTTGATGTTAGCCAGCCTTTATCCGCCACGATATCATGGACTGATCCTCAAGGAAATCTTGTGAGCAATACTGTAGATCTTTCTACCCCTAATTTAGTTAATGATCTTGATCTTAAAATTGTTAAAGTAAATTCAAATGGTACAGAGACTGTTTATTACCCTTGGAAATTAGGAGGAATGAATAATCTTACGGCAGCAGCGACTAAAAATTCCACGAATAATGTAGATACAATTGAGAGGGTAGATATTAAAAATCCTACTAAGGACACTTACAAAATTATTGTGTCCCCAAAAACAAACACAACACCATTACTTCCAAATGGTGTTCAGAATTTTTCTATTGTTGTTTCTAATGTAGATTTTTGTTATAAAGAAGATTTAAAAATACTTACAAGTCCGGTTGATGACATTACAACTCCACAAACTATCTGGGCAAAGCAGATCGTAGCAAGTAATAAAATTATTGCTCATGTACAAAATGTTGAATATCTGGCTTCAAAAGATATTACATTGAAAGTTGGTTTTCATGCAGAAAATGCTTCAGGCTTTCATGCACTCATTACTCCTTGTTTTGATATGATTTCAGCATTCAGATATGTTGCACAAAAAAGAGTTTCGGATCAGAATGTTCTTCCTGAAACTATAAAAAGCGAAAGTAATTTTACAATCTTTCCGAATCCTACAAAAGATGAAGCTCATATAAAATTCAGATTAGAAAACTCATCAGCAGTAAAAATATCCGTATATGATGCTTCCGGAAAAATTATTCTGAATAACCAAAGTAGTGAAGCGTTTCCAAAAGGCGAATATTTACGAACAATTGATGTGAGTGATTATCCTTCCGGAATTTATACGGTTAGTTTAGAATGTAGTGACTTTAAAGAAACTAAAAAGCTTATTAAAAAATAAATCTTTGAGAATCGAATGTGCCGTTATTTAGTGCGATAAAAATATTTTAGACGATTCTCAGCGATTACAAATTTTCAAAATTTGAGATAAACACTTATGATGAAAAAAATACTTTTCTTTTTTCATATCCTTTTGCTGGATATGTGTTTTGCCCAGTCTCCTGGCGGTGTTTCGGGAGTGAGTGTTTGGTTTAAAGCTAATTCTGCACAAACTCCTGCATTAACTTATCAGGATTATAGTGGGAATCAGAATGAAATTAAAGCGATATCTACTCAGAACCAACCTAATTATACATTATTTAATTATAATGAAAGTTTGGATTTTGACGGGGTGGATGATTATCTGAAATTTCCATATTTGATGGAGACTATGGATAAGACTACTTTCTTTACAGCGTATCAAAATCAAAATACATCCACGGAAACAGCTATGTTTTCTTCAGAAAAGTCTTACGAGAAGGAAATATATTTCAGCACAAAAAATATTTTCCGGTATAACAATGAACAGATTAACTATATCAATACCAGTACCATTGATGATCTTCCTTCATTCAGTATGTATACAAGATTCGGAATTCCCTCAGAAAAGATTCATTCTGTTATAGGTACGACGGGAATATCTTCTATGTACGTAGGAAAAGATATAAGAAGTACCGCATGGCAGAATTTTAAAGGTAAACTTCCTGAATTTTTCATATACCGTAAAATTCTTACTCAAAATGAAAGAAACCGTGTAAATTCTTATCTGGCTGTAAAATATGCAGTTACAATGCCTTATACTGAATATTATAGTTCAAAAAGTAAAAAGATATGGAAGCAGGATGACTTTACTAATTACTCTGCAAACATTGCAGGAATTGCCAGAGATAAGTATTCAGGTTTGTATCAGAAACAGGCAACGAGTTCTTCAGAAAATAAGCGGCTTATTATTGCAGCTAAAAAATTAGCTGTAGATAACAATAGCAATGATGCAGATTTTCCCGATCAAAGTTTTCTTATATGGGGAGATAATAAAGAGCAATTATTGTTAGATACTCCTACTTCCGGATATCAGTTGTTTAAAAGAAAATGGAAAACCAGATTTTCTACAGAGACTTCTCAGACCATTCCGACTGAAGTGGTTTTTTCTGTCAAAAACATACTTACTATACCTGCAGATAAAAAGTTATGGTTATTTATCGATAAAACCGGACAGGGAAATTTTAATTCTGCCAACGTAGAAGTATTTCCTATGGATTATGTAGATGCAGATCAAAATGTTCATTTTAATAATATCACCTTTGATCAGGATTTATCAGGAACAGATGTTTTCACTTTTGCTTTAGGAAATAAAATATTATCAATTAATGAACTTCAGCAGCCTACTTGTACACAGAAGAAGGGAACATTAAATATAAATATTAAAGGAGGTAAAGCTCCTTACCATATTCAATTAACGGGTAACGGTATTAATCAGAATTTTAATGTTTCTACATCCCAGTTATCTTTCCCCGACTTGGTAATCGGAAACTATCATCTTATCATTACGGATGCGGATGGGAATATAATTAATGAAGATTTTACAGTCAATGATTTTAACTCGATCAATTTAGATTTAGGACCTGATGTGATAATAAGTTCCGGAGGATCTGCTCATTTCGATGCAAGTACCCAGATCTCGAATCCGAATGCTACTTATCAATGGACATCAGATAATGGATTTAGCAGCTCTTCCGCTAATATTACAGTGTATGAACCTGGAGTTTATACGGTAACAGTGAATACACCAGATGGCTGTACAAAAAAAGATACAGTAAAAGTAACTCGTAAAAGAGAAAACGGAATTGTATTATACCCAAATCCAATGCCTAAAGGTCAAGTGTTTACCATAAGAATTATATCAGATATAAAAGAGAATGTAGATATCAAAATCTATGATGCTTCGGGAAGGCTTGTAAAGACCATACAGGATAATGGAAAAGACTATTATGAAATTAAAGATACGCTTTTAGTAGAGGGAGCTTATGTAATTGTTGTGAAAACGACTTCTGAATTAAAAGTATTTAAGCTCATCGTCACCAATTAGCCGCTAATAAACAATCTCTTATAGATAAAAAAGGAATTAAACAAAAACTAATTGCCTGAAATTCTTTCAACAGTTTACAGGTAATCATTTTGTAGTAGAAAAGCATATACACAAATGAGAAATTCGATATTAAGTAGATTAAGAGAAAATCCTAAAATTGTAAAAGTTCTGGTTTTTCTTACTTCATGGACACAGCTTCATGCTTACGCAAATACAGCGTACTTAAATAAGCCCAAAGAAACTTTACCGGGTGCAGATTTTCATTATTCAACTGTTGTTCAAAATGACGGCAGCTTTTTGAAGAATACTGAAAAAACTTCAGCAACCGATAAGACTTTAGAAAATACTATTTCTTATCCAAATGAGAAAAATATTGATTCTGAAGATATCCTTAATCGATCAGGAAATGGAAATAAAACGTTGATTAGCGGGCAAAAGGCTTTTATTAATCAGCCGGTATCAGGATTGTATATTTCTGATATAAAAGAAGGAATTATAGGAAAAGATTCCGAACATCCGATAGATCAGATATATGATAACATATTTAGTGTTACAGTAAATGAAAAAATCAGATCTGATAAACAATATAGCTTGGAATATGATCTTTATGGATTAAAAGATTATAAGCAGGTAAGCAAAGTTATCAATGATGAATTGGCTGTAGGAGGTCAGAACGTGGAAAAAACAACATTTTGGACACACCAAACAGAGCCGGTAAAAACAACTGTTGTTAAAGAAGGCAAAAATATTATTGTATTTACAATTCCTAATTCTTCCGATTACAGCTACAAAATCAGAAATCTTCGTATAGTTGTTTCGGATAAAAAGAGTACTCCTTCAGAATTTGCAAATTCATATTTGGGTCAAACCAATTCTAAATATATAAATGCTCAAAGCCAGACAGAAGAATTAAGTTTAAATTCAGCTACCTTAAAAATAGAAGGAAGTTCTGTGAAAAATACTGCAGTATATTCCATTACTGCTCTCAGAGACATTGATATGCCTGCTCTTACTCCTGAAATGATAAATGTAACGGCAGATCATTTCGGATATAGATTTTTACCTCACGGAGAGAATTTTTCGGTGCCGGCAAAAGTATCCATTGGATATGATAAATCTAAAATACCGGCAGGATATACCGAACAGGATATCAAAACCTTTTATTTTGATCTTACTCAGAAAAAATGGATTCCTTTAGAGAAAGCCGAAAGAGATTCTCTTCAAAAAAGTAGCAATGTTATTGTATCTAAAACAACCCATTTTACGGATATGGTAAACGGAATCATTAAAGTTCCCGAATCTCCGGAAACAGGAAGTTATGCTCCTAATTCCATAAAAAACATTAAAGCTGCTAATCCAACAGAAGGAATAGTTTCTATTGCACCACCTACTGCGAACAATATGGGAACTGTTAATACAAGTTTTCCAATTAAGTTACCAGCAGGAAGAGGCGGAATGCAGCCTTCACTTTCAGTGAATTACAGCAGCGAAGGCGGAAATGGCTGGTTAGGATTAGGTTGGGATCTTTCTATTCCATCGATTTCCATTGATACACGATGGGGAGTTCCTACTTATGATCCTACTTTTGAATCAGAAATTTATACTTTAGGAGGAGAACAGCTTACCTTTAAAGATGTGACAACAAATACTTATGTTCTTCCGAATAGAGCAGAAGGTTTTAAAAAAAATAGGAATGGTATTTTTGAAATAGAAAATGGCGTTGTACAAGATTATACTAGGTTTTATCCAAGAATAGAGGGAGGATACAACAAGATTATCCGTCATGGAAGTTCTCCTAAAGAATATTGGTGGGAGGTTATATCTAAAGACGGAACGAGAAGCATTTTTGGAAATGATGGAACAGCCAATAATCCAGAACAATATTATTTAAAAGATACTAGCGGCAACATAGGACATTGGGCATTGTATAAAACCATAGATACCAATGGAAATTATGTAGTGTACACGTATGATAAATCTATTTACGGAGGGAATCCTGGAAATGGAGGACAAGAAATGCATATTTCAGAAATTAACTATACGTTGCATGATATACAAAATCCTCCCAAAAACTATAAAGTGACTTTTAATACAGTTTCTGGAAGGGAGGATGTACAAATAAATGGACGCTTAGGATTTTTGCAGATAGAATCCAAAAGACTTTCTTCAATAGAAGTAAAATACGGAAGTGAGAAGATTAGAAGTTATGGATTTACCTATCGAAATGACGACTCGTCTTTCAAAAAATCTTTATTAGAGAGTATCACAGAAAAAGATGCTTCAGATGTGATATTCTATACCAATAAAATTGAATATGATAAGGCTCCTGCAACATTATTTGGATCTCCACAACCATGGATAGCACCAGATAATGCGAGTTTTTCAGGGCTATTATCTTCTGGAGATTTCATTCAGGGCTATTCTATGTTATCTGGAAATTATTCCAAATCTACAGGATATAGCTTTGGGGTAAATATTGGCTTTTACAATATGGCAGGAAACCCAGTGGGAGATCAGGGATTATTTTCATTTAGACAAGGGACTTTTGGAGCGCATGGATCGGTGTCTAATTCATTGTCAGATAGTAAAATAAGCGTTATAGATATTGATGGGGATAATTTGCCAGATAGGGTGTATTTGAATAATGGAATAATATATTATTCTAAAAATATTTCATTAACAAGCATAGGGACTCAAAAATTTGATTCAATAATAAAAGTTGCAGGCTTAACAGAAGTTGGAAAATCTAAAAGTTCTGCATGGGGTGTAGGTATTAATGGGAACTTTGGAGGAGGAAGTATTGGATTCGATTATTCTAACAGTACATCTACTACTACGTCATATTTTATGGATTTTAATAGTGACGGGTTGGTAGATTTTGTAAAAGATGGCAAAGTATATTTTAACAGATTGGTTTATGATTCGATAATTCAAAAATTTGTTCCAACATTTAACTTAGATAGTACTGAAACTCCTTATCCTATAAACATTACAGCTTCTAATGTACAAACGTCTTCTTCATTGTTTGATAATGAAGATAAGGCAGATAAGAAGAAAATGTTAGAACAAAATCCGTTGCATGATATTGTAAGAATATGGGTAGCTCCAAATACGGGTATTGTTACAGTAAAAAATACATTTAGTTTAAATCAGCTGTCTTGTAGTCCAGATGAAGATTGTGGTAATGCAGATGGGGTTGCTGTTTCTTTCCAGTATAAAAATAATGATCCAATAGTACAGAATATTAATGCTGGAGATTACACTTCTCATTCTTTTGCAGATCAAGTAATAAATATAGCCAAAGGAGAGAAATTATACTTTAGAATATCTTCAAAATATGATGGCACTTTAGATCAGGTCAGTTGGAATCCAGAGATTACCTACTCTGTTCTCAATAATCCAGCCGTGGACAGTGATAATAGAAACTTATCTGTATATAGAGCTCAAGAAGATTTCGTAAGTTCTAACAATAGTGTATTTTACGCGGGAAATGCAGGGACATTAAATATTTCACTTAATAAAAGTGTTCCATTATCCGATAATGCAAAGGTAATTTGGACAATTAATGATATTGATCAGCCTGAGTATAATATTGCTTCGGAGGATATATATAATGGAAACATTAATTCATCTCCTATTCAGTTGAATCCAAATGATAAGGTGTCTGTAAGAGTTTTGACTGATACACAAATTGACTGGACACGATTTAAAGTAATTCCTGAATTTACTGAAAGTCAGACTGGTGATAAGTATTATGTACAGGTGGAGTACACAATGTATAACGATAGAGGAGATCAATACTTTTATACAATACAATCTACAGATGTAGGAAAGAAATTGTATGCTAAAATTAATAATTTTCCTACAAGTAGTTTTAATTATGAGGGAAGCATAACATCATCTTTAAAATTTGTAAATAAATTACTTTCAAAAACCGTTGTTGCTAGAAAAAAAGTAGGAAACAGTTATGTTAATAGTACCATCTATACATCCCCTTATGAAGTAAAACAGGTTGATGTAGGAAAAATAATTTATATTGAACATACCATTAACTCTAAAAAAGATTTTGCCGCAGCATTACCAAATCTTAGTACTACACTAGCAAGTTATATAGGGAATTACATAGATAACCCAGGAACATCTACCATTCAGACTTTAGTTAATAAAACAGGATCTATATATGTAGGTTCCCCTTTGGCCAATAATACGCTGACTCTTAATGTTATGGCCTTTTCGTCTCCAGATCCCAATAGTGCTTCTACTGCAGAATTGACTGTATATGATGATCAAGGAAATATTGTTGCTAATTTATTTGCAGATTCTTCTCAGAGTTCTTTAGTTTCAACACCAATAGCTCAAGGAACGTACTCATATGAACTGAATGTTTTTAATGGGGGAAGAGCAAGAATCAGTATTAATAATGTTGGAACAAGCCAAACAATTATTACGTCTAATCCTATTGTTGCTCATAGACCAATATTTACACCTGAAAATCCATCGATAGCATTAGCTTCCAATCAATATGATAATAGATTTGGATTATTATACAGAGGTTGGGGCGGATTTGTTCTAAATGGTAATAATCAGGCCAATGGTAGTAACATTACAGAAAATTATACACTTGCAGGAAACTATGCTAATGGAGGTAGTATTACAGAAATGAAAGTAGACGAGACAAGATTAGCATTAAGCCAAGTATACTCGCAAGATCCAGGAACCAATCCAACGGTTAATAATCCGACTATTGACAATAATGGAAATGTAACTATAAATGATAATAATGCTTCTTTATCAAAGAACTATTTTCTGACCTTAACGTCCAATATAAATAATGTGGATAAAGGAAGGTGGTCAGATGTAGATCCATCAATATACATTAATCAAAATTTAATAATTGCATCTAGAGCAGGAGTTCATAATATAGATAGTAACTTCAATAATTATTCTTTAAGTCAGACCATAGGCTCACAACTCTCAGCTCCTTCTATTATTTTAAGGAATCAAAGTGTAAGTGTAGCAGGTGGAGTAAGTGGTGGAAATGCAAGCGTAAATGCATCGGGAACTATCTTTTCCGAAGGAAAATCCATACGTAATGTTTTAGATTACAATGGAGATGGATTTCCTGACGATTTTAATAAGACAAACATTAAAACAACTTTCCCATTAGGATTTTTATCTAATACAGATCCATTAAATGTGGGAAGTCAATCATTGTCCAGAGCCTCTAACTCTGGTTTAAGTTCTGGTTTTTCTTTCGTTCATGGAAACTCGACAAGAATGGCGTTTATACAGCCAAAAAGTGGAAATAAAGATAAAAATGCATTCAATGAAAGTCTTGTTAATAGCGAAAGCGAAAGTAGAAAAGCAGCTACGAAACTATCGATCAGTGGAAATATTGAACAGTCTACAGAATTTACAAAGCAAACATTTTTAGACATTAATGGAGATGGATTACCAGACAAATATAGTGATGGAAATTTTCAGCTAAATATAGGAAAGCAATTCGCAGGAAATGATTCTTGGGGCAATAATTTCGTTTCCGAAGGAGAGAGTACTGGGGCAGGGCTAGGAGCAGGGATTTCTCTATTCAGGGGTAGTTTTGATTTTGGTTTGAGTTATTCATCCACTACAAGTACGACATCCAAAGAATTAATTGATATCAACGGAGACGGTTTACCTGACAAAATTATTTATAGTGGTTCTTTACCAACTATTTATTTGAACACAGGAAACGGAATTTCTTCAGCATCATTACCTAATGTATCTGCTTTAAGCGCAACAGATTTGCATAAAGATAAATCTGTTAATGTCGGAGGAAATGTGGCTGGAACAGTTTTAATACCAATTCCTTTTGCTCCCGCTTTTACAACAGGACTAAAATTGAATATTACTGCAGGAGTTTCAAAAGGTTTTTCAGCAACGAAATCAAATTCTACTTTTAAAGATGTAAACGGAGACGGCTATCCAGATTTTGTAACATCGGACGATACAAACTCTGTCACGGTACAACTTAACCAAATCGGCACCACCAACCTCCTACGCAAAGTAACCACTCCATCTGGAGGAAGCTGGGAAGTGGAATATGAGAGAGTTGGGAATACGTACGATATGCCACAAAGCAAATATGTATTAAAAACAGTAACGACCAATGATGGATTTACCGGAGATAATGCATTCAGCCCTGATGTTTCAAAAGTTACCATTCAGTATGCAAATCCTTATCACAGCAGAAGAGAACGTACTTTCTATGGTTTTGAAAAAGTTACGGTTAATCAGATTGACACAAAACAAGGAGGAGTTTCCTCAAATGTAATTTACAGAAAAACAGAGCAAACGTTCAATAATAAAAACTACTATTTAAAAGGAGCATTGCTTAATGAAAAATTATTAGATGCTTCTGGGAAAATTTGGACTGAAAAAAATAATACTTATGAACTGAGAAAAATTCATAGTCCAAATACATTAAACACCCTATTAAATCTGGAAAAAGAATCTGAAAAGAATCATACGGATTATGCTTGCTTTGTTGCGCTTAAGAATACAGATTCTAAATTTTATGAAGGAACAGGGGTTGCAAAAAAATCAACAAAAACAATAATAGATGAATATGATCAATGGGGAAATATCAAATTAGTTTCCGATTTTGGGGATTTCGATATCAGTGGATCAACACAGGTGTTAGGATCGGATGGGATCATATCTAAAGTTACTTACGAAGAAGTTGCTCCTGGGAAATATGTCATTGCTCCTAAAACAGTAAAAAATACAGCAACAGGTGTTGTTAGAGAAAAAAGAGCAGAATACAATTCTTTAACAGGAGATCTGAATAAAATTGTCATCAAGAATCAAGGTGTAGATTACTCTGTATATGATTTTGAATATGATGTGTACGGAAACATTACGAAATCTAGAGGGCCTACAAACAGCGTAAACCAGAGATTCTTCCATCAGTATACCTATGATGACAATGTGAAGACCTATCCTGTAAAAGTTCAGGACGCATTTGGATACACCAGCAAAACGCAGTACGATTTCCGTTTCGGTGTACCTACGCTTACGGAAGACATGAATTTGCAGCCAATGAAATATGTGTATGATGCAAAAGCAAGAACTACCGAAATTACAGGACCGTATGAAATGTTCAACAACATACCTTGGACAATAAAGTTTGAATACAACCCTATTACCAATGCTCCGCTTAATGCTACCAATGCGCAATCTTACGCAGTAACCAAGCATTATGATCCGGAATATACCAACAGTTCCATTAATACCATCACCATTGCGGACGGTTTTGGTGAAGCCATTCAGGTGAAGAAAACGGGTGATATTTATAATGATGGAGTTAAATATATTGTTGCCGGAAAAGTAGAATCAGATGCTTTCGGAAGAGCGTTAAAAACATACTATCCTACAACAGAAAACCTAGGAAGTGGAAACACCTTGTACAATGCTTCTGTGGACACTACTGAGCCAACAATTAATCAGTATGATGTATTGGACAGAGTAGTGTATACGAAACTACCGGGAGAAAACCTGTTCTCAACCATAGAATATGGCTTTGCTGATGATGTACAGGGAAGACAGATGTTTGCAACCACCTTTAAGGATGAACTGGGAAGCATTAAAAAGTCTTATACAGACATCAAAGGCAGAACAACTTCTGTCTGGGAAGTTTCGAACACCGGAGATATTAAAACAAAATTCACTCATGATGCGATCGGACAGATCCTTCAGGTGGAAGACGTGGCAGGAAATATCACGACCTCACAATATGACGATTTAGGAAGAAGAATTTCATACAAGCATCCTGATAGTGGCATTACCACTTATAAGTATGATCCGGCAGGAAATATGAATTCAAAAACCAATGCTGCCAATGAAATTGTTAATTACAAGTATGATTATACAAGGCTGAAAGAAGTAAACTATCCTGTGTATCCTGAAAATAATGTTAAATATTATTATGGAGCTGCAATGGATGCATCTGCAATGGATAATAATGCGGTGGGAAGACTTTGGTATCAGACAGATGCTACAGGAACGCAGTATCTGAAATACGGAAGATTGGGCGAACTTACTTACCAACGCCGTTCTGTTGCCGTTCCAGACGCTGGAGTATATTGGTTTGGAACTTCATGGGAATATGATACATGGAACCGTGTGAAAAAAATCACGTATCCGGATGGAGAAGAAGTGAAATACACCTATAATAAGGCAGGTAATCTTTTCAAGATGAACTCTGTAAAAGATGGTTTCAGCAGAGACATTATAAAGAATCTGGGGTATGATAAATTTGAGCAGAGAGTCTATCTTCAGTATGGAAATGGTACGGAAACGACCTATGAATACGAAACCAACCGCAGAAGACTGCTTAAAATGTATGCTAAAAACAGCAACAGATACTTTATGCAGAATACTTACCAGTATGATGTGGTATCGAATGTAATGCAGGTACACAATAACGCGCCTGTGGTACAGGGATTATTAGGAGGAGGAACCAACTATGCCTATGGATATGATGATCTGTACCGTCTTACGTCTTCATCAGGGAACTGGAGAGGGATTAAAATGAAGGAAACTTATGATTCTCAGGGTAATATTATTTACGTTCCTAAAGAAGAGAGACACCGTTTCACCGTAGGGATGACGTATGATAATATGCATAATATCATGAGCAAAACGCAAAAGCATGAGTGGGTAGAAGGTACTACTTCTAACAACTGGGCTACTGTTGAACCGACTTCCTACCGTCTGAACTATAAATATCAGGATCCTTCGCATCCGCATGCGCCATCCAGAATTATAGATGAACCGAATGTTGTCCCGAATGCTACATGCTGTAATCCGGACGATCCGGGAGTAAAATTCCAGGATTATCAATATGATCCTAAAGGAAACCCTACGAAGATCCTGCAGCAGACGTGTACCAATCAGGAAGAAAAAGCAGTGTATCTGTGGGACGAAGAAAACCGTTTACGATTTGTAGATACCAATCCTACAACACCGGAAGCAGATGGTGCGGCAATTTATACCTATGATGCAGGAGGAGAGCGTATTATAAAAGATGTTCTGTTTAAAGGAAAAATAGGAAAATACAATAGCGAGCATATAGAAGTAAGTGGCGAAACCATTCATAAAGCGGCGATATATCCAAGCGGACTCATTACGCTTAATCTTACCTACGATTTGCAGAATGGAATGTTACAGGAGCCAAGCTACACCAAGCATTATTATGCAGGAAGCCAGAGAATACAGTCTAAAAACGGAAACAGCGGAAGCGTAGGCGCATTTGACTGTGCGTGGCTTATTATTCCGTTTGGAGGAACAACGCCGCCGATTAATCCTGTGAATGTTTCTAACCAGATCTTGCAGACGGCTACCCAAAGCAATCTGGTGATTATGCAGACCAATAACCTTACCCCGCCGATCAATTATGGGCAAAATGGAGGATATACCGGAAATTGCGTATCTTCGTATGCAAGCAATGTTGAGGAGAAGGAAATCTATTGGTTCCATCCCGATCATTTGGGCAGCAGTTCTTTCATTACCGGATTAGATGGCGAAGTAACCCAGAATATGGAGTATTTCCCAAGTGGAGAAATCTTTGTAGAAAACCATTATAAAGATGACTTAAACAGCCAGTACAAGTTTAATGGGAAGGAAATGGATTCTGAAACAGGATATTACTATTATGGCGTGAGATATTACAATCCTAGGATTTCTCTTTGGTTGAATGTAGATCCGCTAGCGGAGAAATTCCCAGGTCGTTCGCCTTACGAATATACCTTTAGTAATCCTATTAAATTTATTGATCCAAATGGAATGGAGCCGGGAGACCCTCCTACCAAATATCAAAAACTTAAACTATGGTATTGGAATACTTTTATAAAAAGTGCAGGAAACGGAACGTTTTATAATTTTCCTTTTGATGCACGTGGCTATGAAATGTTTTACTATTGGGTTAATGGATTACAAAAAGTCAATGGAGACTTAACCTATATGCATGATAAAAAATGGAGCGATTACATGAGAGCAAGTGACATTGTTAATGATATGTTAATAGATGAATCTTTAGGACATATACTAATGATGGAAAGAAGTAAAAGTAGTAAATATCAAGATTTTAAAGTAGATACTTTTCCTTTCGAAATAGACAATGGATATTTGACAGGGTATGAAATGTTGCATGGAACTAGTAATTTTAGTATTCTAAATGTAAAAGGAGAATATGACAAGAAAACGGATACATATAGTTTCAATTACACATTAGAATGGAAAGATACTATTGATCCAAATACTACACAAGGTGATATGCCTTATGCAGAAGCAGCTAAATCTTTACCTACTGCTGATCCTACCGATTATAAAATTAGAATTATTTGGAGCCAAAGTGTCAAACTTAAAGGCTCGGAAAGAACAAATTTAAAGGGAACCAAATATAAAACATATGATAATAGAAATGTTGAAACAAGTAGAGGTCGTAATAGATCTCGATTATAAAAAGATCATATTAGTAGTTTTTATTTTCTTTTTCTCTTGTTCTGATACTATGAAAAGTTCTGTTATTACAGAAGAAGAATTTATTACTGTTCCCGGAATTTATTACTTTAATGGAAACACTTTAAAATTATCTAATATTGATAATGGTTGTTATACATTTTCATTAAAGAAAAGAAAAGAAAACATTATTTATATTGATGGTAATATCAATGAATGCTTTAACAAAAATTCTTTTTGGAGCATTTTTATTGACGAAAAAAAAAATGTATGGTTCTTTAATTCTGATTATGGAAATAGTTCAGTTTGGCTTTCACAAGAGAATTATAAGCAACATAATTTTATTAAGGAAAAAATGATACTACCTGAAAAATTTTCTGAAAAAATAAAGATACATAAATAGGTGGCATCCCCCGATAGCACCCGATAGCGCGGATTTGTAATCCGTGCCTGTAATAGAAAGAGGCCGTCTCACAACTCGTGAAAACGGCCTTTTTTATGAAATTTTCCTGTATACCTATACGAGAAGGGTTTTCGTTTAAGCGATTCTCAACCCACATCGTTTAGTTGTGATACACCTTCCTTTAAATAATCATTCCTTAAAATTTCGATAACATTTTGATTTCAATTGTAAGTCTCCCAAAAAACTGGACAATTTATAACGCTAAGATTAACGAGAAAAAACAATTAATTTTAGGCTATGAGAACGAGCAAATTTACAGACAGCCAAATATTGGCAATTTTGAAAGAGTATGAATCAGGACAGACCGCAAAAGAATTATCTCGAAAATACGGTTTCCACTACCAAACTTTGCACGATTGGAAAAAGAAATTTGGAGGGATAACTTCTACAAAAGAACTACAGAAAATCAAGGAACTGGAATCTGAGAACAATCGCTTGAAGAAGATGTTTGCCAACCTTAGTTTGGAATATGAAGCACTGAAAGACGTACTCTCAAAAAAGTGGTGAAGCCTGCCAAAAAACGGGAAGTGGTTGCTTATCTGGTTTCAGAATATCCGATGAACATCAGGCAGGCATGTAAATCTTTGGATTTGGAGCGAAGCAGCTATTACTATCATCTCAAAAGAAAAGATGATACGAAGGTCATTGATTGCCTGAACCAGCTTTCCGAGAAACATCCCAGCTATGGATTTAAGAAGCTGTTTCATAGTCTCCGGAATCAGGGATTTGGATGGAATCACAAGAAAGTTTATAGGGTTTACAAAAAATTGGGACTGAATCTTTTGAGAAAACGCAGAAGAAGACTCGCTTCAAGAGAACGTCAAAATCTGGAAGTTCCGAGTCATTACAATGAAGTTTGGAGTATGGATTTTATGAGTGATGCGTTATTCAATTCGAGAAGATTCCGAACCTTTAATATTATTGATGATTACAACAGGGAAGCCATTTGGATTGAGATCGGACTTTCCATTGGGGCTATGCACATGACCGATCTATTAGAGTGGATTGTAAAAGAGAGAGGAAAGCCAAAAGCAATTCGAACTGATAATGGTCCCGAGTTTACTAGTTCTACTTTCACGAACTGGTGTCACAAGCACAGAATTGAAATCAGATACATCCAACCCGGAAAACCTGTTCAAAACGCTTTTATTGAAAGGTTTAACAGAAGTTATAGAACAGAGGTTCTGGATGCAAGGATCTTTAGTAACCTAATTGAAGTCCGTGAAATCACAGCAGAATGGCTGGAACATTACAATAACGAAAGGCCTCATGAAAGTTTAGGAAATCTATCCCCAATGCAGTATTTGTTGAAAAAGGAAAACTCGCCAACGCAAGATTCCAACATCGAGTTTTCTCCTTTTCAACAAAGTTTTACAACACCAACAACAGAATGAAATATTTTATAGTTTTACAAAACAAAATGAGGGTATAATTCTGTCCAACGTTCGGGGAGACTTACATTTAGGCATATATTCCACACACCCCGATAGCGCGGATTTGTAATTCGTGCATGTAATATAAGAACCCGTCTCACAGCTATTTGTGTGGCGGATTTTAGATTTTTGATAATTTATTTTCCTCAGGAAAAAGAAAAATATGCTCTGCTCAGATGAAATACAGGCACAAAAAAAGCATCCTTTTTCAGATGCTTGTGTTTTTAGAATTATTCTTTTTTAAACTTCGTCGTCAGAATCGATAGTGTAAGATCTGCTTTTGAAGTCTTTGTCGTGTTTTTCTGATATTACATCCTCACCCTTCTCGTTAATGATGAAATCTGTGGACTCATTAAACATCTCCTGAAAACTCTTAAAATCTTCCTTGTAAAGGTAAATTTTATGCTTCTCGAATGTAGCTTCTCCATTCTCTCCGAAATTCTTTTTGCTTTCGGTAATCGTAAGATAATAATCTCCTGCTTTCGTCTCGCGCACATCAAAGAAATAAGTTCTTCTCCCTGCTTTTAACACCTTCGTGAAAATTTCATTTTCATGGCGTTCCTTGTATTCACTCATTGTTAGATATTTTTTAATCTTGTTAAGAACAAATATAAAAGTTTTCTTTTAATCACAAAATTTTTTTTATGATTTATTTAACATTTGTGAACGATTCTGCTATGCTGTTACGGAATTGTTAATTTCGGTTAAGTTGAGGATTTTGTCGGCTCTCTGTGCGCTAGACTCTCTGTGTGTGATGATTATAGAAGTTGCATTACGGATTTTTCGGTCTATATTTTCAAGAATGTTCTGTTCTGTTTCAGTGTCCAGAGCAGACAGGGAATCGTCAAAAATAATAATGTTCGGATCTTTAATCAACGCTCTGGCAATACAGATTCGCTGTTTCTGACCTCCGGAAAGCATAACGCCACGCTCTCCAACCATGGTTTGATACTGTTCCTTAAACTCAATGATATTTTTGTCGACATCAGCAATTTTAGCGTATTCCACCACTTTTTCGTGAGAAGGTCTGTCGATCGCAAAACCGATGTTGTTTTCAATAGAATCTGAAAAAAGATAACTTTCCTGAGGAATATATCCGATGACATTTCTGTAGTTTTCTAAATTATGTTCCTTTAAATTTTTACCGTCAATTAAAATTTCACCTTCCGTAGGATCAATCAAACGGCAGAGAAGCAAGGCAATCGTAGATTTTCCACTTCCTGTTTTTCCCATGATCGCCAAAGATTCTCCGGCTTTTAGAGTAAAACTTAAATTATCCAAAGCTCTGATTCCCGTATTCGGATAAACATAAGAAACATTTCGGAACTCAATATCGCCTTTAATTTCATAATTGTCGAAGTTCTTATTAACGATTTCAGATTTTTTATCCATGAATTCGTTAATTCTCTGCATGGAAGCTTCTGCTCTCTGATTCACGGAGGTAACCCAGCCAACCATTGAGAAAGGAAAAATAAGCGTATTGATGTACATGAAAAAGTCGGCAATTTTACCGATGCTTAATTCTCCGGCAATGTATTTCTGTCCGCCGATCCAGATAATGGCAACATTCAGCAAACCGATAACAAATAAAATAATCGTAAAGAAATAGGCTTCCGTTTTTGCCAGATCCAGTGCTTTGTTCTGATAGTCGGTTACCTTCGTACCATAATTTTTTTTGATATAATTTTCCTTTGCAAAAAATTTCACCACACGGATTCCCGAAAAACTATCCTGTACAAAAGTGGAAATCGCCGACTGGCTTTTCTGCATGATCTTCGATTTCTGATTGATTATTGAGCTTACCTTGTAAATAGCAAAGGATAAAATCGG
This sequence comes from Chryseobacterium sp. VD8, assembly GCF_037149975.1. NCBI lineage: Bacteria > Pseudomonadati > Bacteroidota > Flavobacteriia > Flavobacteriales > Weeksellaceae > Chryseobacterium > Chryseobacterium sp. VD8. The sequence goes on from NZ_JBBCQL010000001.1 coordinate 26,331, forward strand.
AAGGGGAAGCAAAGTCCAGAGTGTCATCGAGACATCCGTAGTAAGCATATAAATTGCTGTGATTACCACAAGAACAATTAAATTGGCAACATACATCACGCCCGGACCAAGATACATCCTTACTGCAACCACATCTTCACTTAAACGGTTCATTAAATCTCCGATCGTGGTTTGTTTATAATCTGTTAGAGATAAATCCTGATAATGTCTGTAGATTTTATTTTTAAGTTCATATTCTATTCTTCTTGAAGCCACAATAATCGTCTGCCGCATCATGAAAGTAAAAAATCCGGTGAGTAAAGAACAGCCGACAATAATCGCAACATACACTAAAACCTGTCTGTTGAAGCCTAAATTTCCGTTTTTCGTAAGCTCGTCTACAGATTTTCCTACATACTGTACCTTATATATATTGAAAAAATTACTTGCAATGATGAATAATACTCCCCAGAACAACAATATTTTGTGCTTCCAGAAATAGGGGTTTAATGTTTTTAGCGCTTTCATAAAGTTTCACAAAATTACAAAAATCACCTCAGACTACGAATTTCATAAATTTTAAATTTCGTATCTTTGCACCCATAAAAAAGCTCTTTGAATGTTAGGAAGACGACAAATCCGTGAAAAAGTAGTACAGACTGTGTATTCTTATTACCAGAATCCTGTAAAGTTTGATGTATTAGAGAAAAATATGTTTGCCGGAATAGAGAAAATCTATTATCTCTACATCTATCAGTTAAACTTTTTGGTTGCCCTTAAAGAACTGGCAGAAAATCAGATTGAGATCGGTAAAAACAAATACATCAAAACCGATGCTGACATTAATCCTAACCAAAAATTCATCAACAATCAAGTTTTAATTAAATTGGAAGAAAATCCTGAGAGATTATTTTTCACAGGACAGCACAAACAATTGAAATGGGATCTGCATGATGATCTTTTGGTAAAAACTTTCCAGAGAATGTCTGCCGGAAAGCGTTATCAGGATTTTATGAAAGAAGAAGGATATTCTTTTGAGGAAGATCAGAAGTTTATCGGGAAATTATTCTTAAGATACATTGCTGAAAACGATGATTTTCATGATTATCTTGGTGATAAAGAACTTTCATGGTATGATGATATCCACATCGCGAATTCAATGGTGCAGAAAACCATCGGTTTCCTGAAAGAAGATGAAGAAAGCAGAACTTTAATTAAAATGATTAAAGACGAAGAAGATAAAACGTTCGCAATGAAACTTCTTAGAAATACTTTGGACAGTTGGGAAAACAACGAAAAGAAACTGGAAGAAAGACTGGAAAACTGGGATCTTGAAAGAGTTTCTCTAATGGATAAAGTGATCTTATCAACAGCAATGGCGGAGCTGGACAATTTTCCTTTTACCCCTTCAAGAGTAATCATTAATGAATATATCGAGATCGCAAAAGTTTTCGCAACAGACCGTTCCAATATTTTCATTAACGGAATTTTAGATAAATATTGTAAAGATTTAAACAGAATATAAATTATCTTCATGAAAAAGACATTATCCATCATTGCTTTGTCTGTCATAGGCTTTGGATTCGTTTCCTGCAAAAAAGAAAATAAAGAAGTTACAGGAACTGAAACTGCTGCTTCAACGCCTGCAGCAACGGGAGACTCTGCTGCTGTAGCTCCGGTTTCAGGAGAAACAACTGCGGCTCCGGCTTCCAATCAGCCACTCACTACGGTTGCACTTTCTGAAAACAATTTTGATTTCGGAAAAATTAAAAAAGGTGATAAAGTAGAGCACGTTTACGAAATTACCAATACCGGAACAAATCCTTTGGTTATCTCTGAAGTAAAGCCCGGATGCGGATGTACAGCTCCTGATTTTACTAAAGACCCAATTATGCCGGGTAAAAAAGGAAAAATTACTTTGCATTTCGATTCTACAAACTTCGACGGAAATGTTAACAAATTTGCAGATGTTTTTGCAAACGTAGAAAAAGCACCGATCCGAATCAATTTCACTGCTAATATTCAACCATAAGATCATGAACATGTTATCCATATTTTTACAGGCACAGCCACAAGGCGGCGGAGGAATGATGATGATCATGATGGGGGTGATGGTGGTAGGTTTCTACTTCCTGATGATCAGACCTCAGATGAGAAAGCAGAAGCAGGAGAAGAACTTCCAGGAAACTCTTAAAGTGGGAACAAGAGTGGTTCTTACTTCCGGACTTCATGGAAGAATTGCTCAGGTTCAGGACGATGGTTTCGTTATCGAAACATTATCCGGAAAGCTGAAATTCGAAAAAGCAGCCGTTTCCAGAGAATTTACGGAAGCGCGTTTTGGAGATAAATCCAAGACTTCTGATAAAGCAGAAGACAAAAAAGAAATCGAAACTGAGAAAAAATAATTTTTCAGTTTTTAAAATATTTCGTTTCGGCGGGTGAGCAAAACTCACCCCGCCGAAACTTTTTTATATGAATACTTTTCGATTTTAATATCCGGAAAGGTTATCCTTCGTAGAAATTTAACCTACAATTATTTTTAACGTAGGATTGTCATTCTGACCGCAGCGAAGCGGAGAGAAGAATCTACTTCAATCATCTTAACTACTCAACTAAAATCTTAATGGTAAAAATTAGATTTCTCCTTCGTCGAAATGACAGGAGAGCATTTAGCAATTGTGTTTATTCGTGAAAAAACATTTGTGAAATTCGTGTTTAAAAAAACTCTGAAAAAATCAAAAGCGAAGCTCCAGCCTTAATAATCTTAACTCCTCAACTAAATCTTAACGGTTAAAAAATAGATTTCTCCTCCGTCGAAATGACAGGAGAGCATTTAGCAATTGTGTTTATTCGTGAAAAAACATTTGTGCAATTAGTGTTTAAAAAAAATCTGAAAATTAAAAGCGAAGCTTTTACCTTAATAATCTTAACTCCTCAACTAAATCTTAATGGTTTAAAAAATAGATTTCTCCTAACGTCGAAATGACAAAAATAGCGGTAAATCTTTGTGCCATTATTGAAAATATTTGTGTTATTTGTGGTTTAAGTTATCTTTGCCCCATGAATCAAAACACAAACAAAACCGTTCTCATTTTAGGCGCGAATTCCGATGTTGCAAAACAGGCAGCGAAACAATACGTCGAAAAAGGATTTTCCGTAATTGCCGCTTCCAGAAATACAAAATCTTTAGAACAATTTGTTTCAGAACATAATCTGAATTCCAAAGTGAAGGTTTTATCTTTCGATGCTGTTGATTTTGATTCTCACCAGAAATTTTATGATGAACTTCCTGTAAAACCTCATATTGTGGTGTATGCAGCAGGTTTTTTAGTGGATAATGAAACCGCTTTAATTGACTTCAAAGGAGCTCAGCAAATGATGTTGGTCAATTATACGGGAGCCGTTTCTATTCTGAATATTATTGCAACGGATAAAAACAATAAAAATCTCGAAAGAATTATTGGGTTATCTTCACTTTCGGGAGTTCGCGGGAGAAAAAGCAATTTTGTTTACGGCAGTACAAAAGCTGCTTTTACTACGTATTTAGCTGGCTTAAGACAGGAATTGGCTTCAAGAAATATAAAAGTTAATGCTTTGGTAATTGGCTACATCCGTACAAAAATCAATGAAGGTTTACAATTGAATGAATCGTTAATGATGGAGCCTGATTATGTAGCAAAACATATCGTAAACGCAGGAAATTCTTTCACCATTGTTCCGAATTTTAAATGGAAAATCATTTATCTGATTTTGAAAATGCTGCCTGAAAGTCTGGTGGCGAAACTTCCTTAACTCATACTATGAATGATCAGTTATTAGAAATTAAAACTTATATTGACAATATAAGCTCTTGTGACAGTTCGGAAAGTTTTGAATATGATCATTTTCCGTACCTTAAAAATATTTTAGATCATTTTACAGCAAAACAGCATGATGATTTTATAGAAGAAGTTTTTAAATGGGAAGATCATCAATTATATTTTGTTGCAGATTTTTTAGATTTTACACAATTTATATTAAAAGGAAAATATGATTCATCCTACGTTTTCTGCGAGTGTTTTTCAAAAATTAATAATGTTGAATATCTGAGATATATTTATATTAATTTGGAAATGTACTTAATGCAGAGAAAATTTTTTAACGATGATTTAATTTTATCTGTTGATGATATTGTTAACAATTTATACCTACTCATCAATCATTTAAGAGATGAAAATAGCATCGATTTTTGCTTAAAAATGATTGAAAATTTAAAGCATTAATTTCATTCAGCATCTCCCAACAATTCCAGCGCCTCCATCATATCAATTCCCTTTCCCAGAACAGGTTTAAACAAATCTCCCTTTTCTTTAATTCTTTCCAACGCATTATGAATATTAAAATCTGTAGGTTTTAACCCTTTTTTTAGCTCTTTCCATTCCAGAGGCATCGAAACGGAAGCTCCTTCTTTTGGCCGCAAACTGTAAGCACTTGCTAAAGTCTGTCCGGTTCTGTTTTGAAGATAATCAAGGTAGATTTTCTTGTTGTCACGTTTTTGTAAGCTTCTTTCCAGTGTCGTGAGTTTCGGCAATTTTTCATTGACTTGTTTCATTAAAAGATGCGCAAAATCTTTTACCTGATCAAAATCGTATTTTCCGCCCATCGGAATGTAGATATGAATTCCCGTGCTTCCGGAAGTTTTGCAGTATCCGTCGATTTTTACAGATTCTAAAACTTCATTTACCTGCAAAGCTGTTTCAATAACCTCATCAAACGTATTCTTTTTCGAAGGATCGAGATCTAACACGAGGAAATCAGGATGATCGAGATCAGGAAGTGAAGAATTCCACGGATTCATATCGATACAGCCTAAATTGTTTAAATAAGCTAAAGTAGCTTTGTCATTACAGTAAATATAATCAATGTCTTTATCATTCGATTCCGAGTAAACCTTCGTTGTTTTAACCCAGTCCGGAATACTGTCACCTGCATCTTTCTGATAAAAATTCTGCTCTTCAATTCCGTTCGGAAAGCGGTTTAGCGAAAGCGGATGGTTTTTAAGATGGGGTAAAATATAGTCTGCAACCGACTGGTAATATTCAATGACATCGCCTTTTGTAATACCATCTTTCGGAAAATAGATTTTGTCCTGATTGGTCAGTTTTACTTTGTGTCGGTTTAGGGTAATTTCTTGCTCGTTTTCAGACGATTTTATTTTTTTTTGGATTGCCATTGTCGTTGTTTTTGATTGGGAAATAGTTTCTGTTTCTTCAGAAGAATTTCTAACCTCTTCAGGTTCTTTATCTTCTCTCAATGCCACAAAAACAGGGTGGCGAAAAATTCCGTCTTTCGTAATTTCTGAATATTTTATTTCGCACACCAGTTCAGGTTTTGTCCATGTTACAGGCATATTGGTTTTAGGTTTGATCTCGAAAGGTGATTTTGCGACAGTAATTTTTTCTAGTTTCTGAAGAATTTCCTGAATCAGTTCACGGTTAAATCCTGTTCCTGTATGTCCGCTGTAGGTAAGTTTTCCATCAATATATTTTCCTAAAATCAAAGCTCCGAAACCTTCTCTTGAACCACGAGGTTCTGTAAATCCACAAATAATGGCTTCTTCAGTATTGGTAAATTTGATTTTCAGCCAGTCGGAACTCCGATGATTTTCTACATAAATGCTGTTGGCTTTTTTAGCGATCATCCCTTCAAGCTTCATCTTTTTCATCTGACTGAAAAATGCGATTCCTTTTTCCAGAACGTGATCACAGTATTTGATGACGTCGGTTTCGATGAGAGCCTCTTTTAAGAGTTCTTTCCGCTGAATCAACGGCAGTTCTTCCGTAGAATGGCCATTCAGCCATAAAATATCAAAAACCTGATAGGTGAGAGCCAGATCCGGATTGTCCCCGATCTGCTGAAGCCATTGGAAATTAGGTTGTCCGTTTTCATCGTAAGCAACAATTTCACCGTCAAGAATCATATGATGAATCTGATTTTCAAAATCCCGTGATATTTTTTCAAATTTTGAAAGGAAAGAAATTCCGTTTCGGGAGTAGAAGAGAGGTTGATCGGTACTTAAATCGGCAACAGCGCGATAACCGTCCCATTTGATTTCAAATATCCAGTCTTCATCATCAAAAGCCTCATCATGAGGTTTTGCCAGCATGGGTTTGATAAAGTTTTCAATTTTCTTTTCGTCAACTAAAGAATTGTATCTTTTGAATTTGGGCTTTATTTCTGAGGTTATGACTTTTTTTTGCTGCTTTTGAGGCTTTTTTTTTCCTCTAAAAATTTTGTGACCTGAGAATTTTTTGCGGTATTTTCTTCTGCATCATAATCACTTTCCGCAAATTCATCTTTATGTTTGATTAAGAGCCATGAATTTTCTTCCGTATTTTTCATTTTTACCAAAGCAAATTCGCCTTTCAGCTTTTTTCCGTGAAGGATAAATTTCAAAGATCCGGCGTGAAGCTCTTTTAGTAGCTCTTTTTCGTCAGAAAGTTTGGAATGGTTGTCGAGAGGTTCATACGTTCCGCTGTCCCAGATTTCAACCTGTCCGGCTCCGTAATTTCCTTCCGGAATATTTCCTTCAAAGTCTTTGTAATCGTAGGGATGATCTTCCACCATCATGGCAAGACGCTTGTCTTTAGGATCTAATGACGGACCTTTCGGAACTGCCCAGCTTTTCAGCAAGCCATCCATTTCAAGACGGAAATCATAATGCAGTCGTGATGCAGCGTGCCGCTGAATCACAAAAATAAGCTGCTCTTTGCTCTTTTTTGTTTTTCCTTTCGGTTCGCTGGTTTCGTCGAATTTCCGCTTTTGGTTGTAATCTTTCAGAGCCATTATGATGCGTTTTTAGATTTGGTATTCTGTAAACTGGCTTTTAGCTGCGCCATCAGATCAATTACTTTTCCTTCTTTTGCAGGTTCCGCTTTTTTCGTTTTGATGTTTTTACCTTTCGCTTTCTGTTTAATGATCTTCATTAAAGCTTCAGAATAGGTGTCTTTGTACATTTCAGGATCAAATTCCTGTGAAAGCTGTTCGATGAGGTTCACCGCCATTTTTAATTCAGCAGGTTTCGGAGCTTTCGCCGCCGGAATTTTAAGATCTCCGTAATCCCTGATTTCCTGTGCGAATCTCAATCGGTTTAAAACCAACACTTCATTGTTATAAGGGCGGATCATTCCGATGGCTTCACTTTCGCGCAGAACAAATGTTCCTACTCCTACCATTTCTGTTTTTGCTAAAGCTTTCAGCAAAAGGCGATAAGCATTTTCACCATTTTTCTGAGGTTCGAGATAGTACGGATTTTCAAAATAAACAGAATCTACTTCAATTTCTTTTACAAACTGATCGATGGAAAGGATTTTGGATTTTTCAGGACTTGCAGCTTCATAATCTTCTTCATCCAGAATAATGTATTTGTCGTCCATGAGATATCCTTTTACAATATTTTCCCATTTCACTTCCTTGCCTGTATTTTCGTTCACTCTTTTAAATCTGATATTCGAAAAATCAGACTTATCAAGCATATCCAAATCCAGTTTGGTGGTTTCGGTAGCAGAGTAGATTTTGACAGGAATATTGACTAATCCAAAGCCAATGGCGCCGTTCCAGATTGCTTTCATTGTACTTTATTTTAAGTAAAACGTACAATGATTGTGCCGTGTAATTATTTTGTGGTATCTTAAATAATTACAATTGAGTTATTTATGTTTTTTTAGGAACAGGTTATGTAAGAAATACTCCGTAAGAATCCGGAAGTATAATATTACCTTTACCGTAACATTTATTTAATCACAGCAAGATATATCGGTAAAATTCTATGAAATTTAAAATTATCACAGTATTTTTTTTATTCTTATTTCAGACGTTGCTTTTAGCGCAGAACGAAAAAGCAATTGATATTTTTAACAACAGAAACGAAGATTTAAACAAAGCAGTAAAAGATTTATCTGTATTAAAAAAATCTGCGAAATCTAATGAGAGCCAACTGCTTCTGAATTCTTTACTGGCATTAACCTACATTACCAAGAAAGATTATGAATCTGCGAAAAAGTATATTACGGAAGCTGAAAAATTTTCCGATAAGAATGGAAGTTCTCCGGCAGAAGCCTATTACAATTTCGCAATTGGAAAGCTCTACATGATTCTGGAGATTAATGACCAGTCAATTAATTATTTTTTAAAGAGTTTCAGGCTTTTCAAGCTGAATGAAAATTTTGCAATGGCAAGTGATGCTGGAGTCTCTGTTTTCTATATTTCCAATTATAATGATGTGAAAATTTTGAATGAATCTCTGGAACTGGCGGATCGAAGCAAAGATGTGGGAGCAATCATTAATGCCAGATGCGGATTTGCCAATTATATGAAGAATGATTTTAATAATAACAGGGCGTCAAAATACAATTCAGAGCAGCTGTTAAAATATCTAAAGGAAACGGTAGATCTGGTAAAGAATGAAAATGAAACCACGCAGAAATTTGCTTTGGCTTCATTATATTTTAATTACGGATATAATTTGCTTTTTTATAAGAAAAATCCGGAAGGCGATGTTTATCTTAATAAAGCATTACATCTTGCTAAAAAGTATAACTATCTGTCCATATACAGGAATTATTATGGTGCAAAAGGAGATATTCTTCTGGAAGAGAAGAGAATAGATGAAGCTAAAGCTTTTTTTTATCGGGGATTGAAGGAGGCACAGGCAATGCCTTATCCGGATGCTGTCACAGAACTTTTATTTTACGAAGACCTGAAGAAAATTGCAGCGATGCAAAAAGATTGGGAAGAATTCTACAGGATCGACCAGCTTTTTCAGGCTGCCGGTAAAAAAGCAAATGATGAAAATATAAACAAAGCGATACAAAACAGCATTATAAAATATGAAATGAAAGAAAAGGAAGAGAAAATAGAAACGCTGTTGTCTAAAAATTTTAACCAGAGAATCTATATCCTGATCATGATTGTTGTGATTGTATTAATGCTGATCATCTGGTATCAGTATCAGAAGAATAATAAGCTGAGAATGCATCTTATTTCGGAGAAAAATAAGCAATTAGAGATTGAAAAAAATCAGGTTCGTAAAGAATTGATCGGAAGTGTGCTTCATCTTGAAAAGAAAAATGAAATTTTGAATAATCTGAAAGAAAAACTGATGGAAAAAAAATCCGCCGCGCCTTCCGTCATAGATCATCAGATTTTTAAATCGATAGATGAGGGGATTCTGGTAGATGATGATTTTGAAAAGTTCAGATCTAATTTCAATACCATTTATCCTGAGTTTTTCAGTAAGCTATTGGATAAAGCCAACCAGAATCTTACACAGCTGGATTTAAAATATTGTGGTTTTATTTTGATGAAACTTTCCACAAAAGAAATTGCATCCCAGATGAATGTAGAGCCAAAAAGTATAAGAATGGCGCGTTACAGAATAAAACAGAAGCTTAATCTGGGGAAAGACAAAGATCTGGATCAATTTATACAGCAGCTTTCTTAGTTGTAAATGGTTTAAAATAAGCAATTTAAATTTGGTGTAGACGTTTTGTAGACGTTTTTAATTTCCTCATAGACACTTTATAGACACCCAAAATTGCTGTTGCTGATTTGCCGCTAATATCTTTGCCGGGTTGAAAATAATCTTATTCAGAAATTTAAAAACTCAAAACATGAACAACAAAGTTTTAGCAATTATTTCGTATATCACGCTTGTCGGATGGCTTATCGCATTTTTTTTAAGAGACAAATCGCAAAAAGACAGGCTGGTTAATTTTCATCTCAGCCAGAGTTTGGGATTGGCAATAGTTTCCACGTTATTTAATATTGCGCTGACGATAGTCGCTGCTATTGTCCCGTCATTACACTTTTTAGGTTACATTGGCTATTTATTCTTTATTTTAATGATTTTGGGAATAATAAATGCCGCAAATGAAAAAGAAACTCCACTACCGATTATCGGTAATATGTTTGTAAATAAATTTTCTTTTATCAATTAAAAATTCATTTCTTCACAAAGACTGACAAATCTTTTTATTCTCCATAAAAAGATTTTCAGTTTTTGCAAAAGCTTTCTTATCACGGTTTAAGATACACCCATTACATCAACATAAAATCATCCTTAAATGAGCTGAGGAAAACGAATAGAGGTCAGAAGAAATTCAGACCTTTTTATTTTTACAGATCAGCAGTAATGTTGAAGGATCTAAAGTTATTCCGTTTTATATTGCTTTTTTGTAGGTAAATTGTATAAGGGTTGTGTTGTATGATGAATTTACTGGAGGTGTGGTATTTTTAAATTTTTTTAAACTTTGCTTTCATCTTGAGATATAACAGTGTTTTATCAAGATTTTCTTTATCAACATTGGATTTATCCAAAATAAAATTCAAAACCGAGTTAGCAGTAATGTAAAGATATCGATCGTCTAAAACGCAATATGTAATTTCATTCCAGATAAATTTATATTCAGATTTATAATTTTTAAAAGAAAAATGGGTAGGAGTGAATTCCCAGTTGACATCCTTAGAATTTGTTTTTAAATCTGTCATTTCTTTTTCAATTATTTCCCTAAACTTTTTTCTATTTTTTCTGTATAACGAATAATAATAGATGTAATTGATGCAAGTAGCAATGCTGAATCCAGCAAATAATCCCGCAAATCCATGATTTTTAGTAATAAAGAAAACGACTGCCATTACTGAAGTAGTAATGCCGCCCAAAAGATTTTTATTGTTTTTTGCAAGGTTATTTTCCCAAATCCTTTTAAATTCATATTCATTAATCTGTTTTAAAATTTCCTCGGAGGAAGGTGTGTCGTAAGTAAGAATTTCTTCGTTCATGTTTTCAGATATTAGTCTTTATTTTTTCTGTGAATATAGATTTTTATGAATTATTCAGTATTTATGTTGTCGCTTTTTAAATAATCAAACTTGTCTGTTCTGATGTCTCCAATGGTAGATTCTACGCTGTATTGTTTAGAAACAATAATATATCTGTTCTTTTCATAGCAATGCTTTATAATTTCAACAGAAATCGATTCGTTGTTATCCAGATTAATAATTCCGCTAAAGCTTTCGCACCTGTAACGTCCTTCATCATTTTCGAAATGATCAAAAATACCTCTCATATCCTCCTGACTGAAAAATATGTTTTCAATATCTGCTGAAACAATAGTGTGTTTTCTCAACGTTCTTTTAAAATCATATTCTACGATTTCTTTAGCCACCCCAAAGCAGGTTGAGCTAAATACAAGCAATAATCCTGAAATGTAAGAGAGCTTCATTATTTCTTCATAAATTTTTTCTTTTACGTTCGGAGGGTAATAAAGTATTTTCTTTATGAATATGATTATGAAATAAACTGCACAGACTATTGCAGAAATATATCCTAAAGTGGCTATTAGAGAAATTAGTGTTTTCATAAAAAAAGCGGAGAAAAATTCCCCGCTTCTAATTTATGCTTTTAAATTCAATTTAAGTTCCAGTTCATCGAGCTGTTCATCAGCAATCGAAGAAGGCGCATCGATCATCACATCACGTCCTGAGTTATTTTTAGGGAAAGCGATATAATCTCTGATTACTTCGTTTCCGTCCAGAATTGCTACCAAACGGTCAAACCCGAAAGCTAATCCACCGTGAGGCGGCGCTCCGTATTTGAAGGCATTCATTAAGAAACCAAATTGTGCTTCTGCTTCTTCTTTTGAGAATCCTAAAAGATCGAACATTTTAGACTGAAGATCTTTATCGAAAATTCTGATGGAACCACCGCCGATTTCGTTTCCGTTCAACACCATATCGTAAGCGTTTGCTCTGGCTTTTCCCGGATCTGTTTCCAGCAAATGAATATCTTCCGGTTTGGGAGAAGTGAAAGGGTGGTGCATTGCATGATAACGTCCGCTTTCTTCATCAAATTCCAAAAGAGGGAAATCAACTACCCAAAGTGGAGCGAATTCGTTTCCTTTTCTTAATCCCAAACGGTTTCCAAGCTCCATTCTTAAAGCCGAAAGCTGCGTTCTTACCTTATTTTCGTTTCCGGAAAGAATCAACATCAAGTCTCCTTCTTTAGCTCCGAATTTCTCAATAATTTTTGCTAAATCTTCCTCGCTGTAGAATTTATTTACCGAAGAAGTTTTTACGCCGTCATTCTGGAATTTCACCCAAACCATTCCTGAAGCTCCGATTTGTGGTCTTTTTACCCAGTCAACAAGCTCATCGATCTGTTTTCTTGTATAATCTGCACAACCTTCAACATTGATTCCGACAACCAATTCTGCTTCATCAAATATTTTGAAATCTTTACCTTTTACCAGTTCATTCAGTTCCACGAATTCCATTCCGAAACGGATGTCCGGTTTGTCGTTTCCGTATTTCTGCATCGCATCAGCGAAAGTCATTCTCGGGAAATCTCCGAATTCCTGACCGGTGATATCTTTCAATAAAGTTTTCGTCATTCCTTCGAAAACAGTCATCACATCTTCCTGCTCTACGAAAGCCATTTCGCAGTCGATTTGTGTAAATTCCGGCTGTCTGTCGGCTCTCAAATCCTCATCACGGAAACATTTTACGATCTGGAAATACTTATCCATTCCGCCGACCATCAATAACTGTTTGAAAGTCTGCGGAGACTGTGGTAACGCATAAAACTGTCCCGGATTCATTCTGCTCGGAACCACGAAGTCTCTCGCTCCTTCCGGAGTGGATTTAATTAAAACCGGAGTTTCAACTTCAATAAATCCGTTGTCTGAAAGATAGTTTCTCACTTTCTGCGCCATTTTGTGACGGAAAACCAATTTATCTTTTACAGGATTTCTTCTGATATCCAGATAACGGTATTTCATTCTCAATTCTTCGCCACCGTCCGTTTCGTCTTCAATGGTGAAAGGCGGAAGCTGAGATTCATTAAGAACCGTTAGTTTTTCTACTAAAATTTCAATTTCTCCTGTCGGAATATTGGGGTTTTTGCTTACTCTTTCGATAACTTTTCCGGTAACCTGAATCACAAATTCACGTCCCAGTTTTTTTGCATTTTCCATCAGTTCTGCCGTAGAACGATCCTGATCGAAAACAAGCTGCGTAATTCCGTAACGATCCCGAAGATCTATCCAAATCATAAATCCTTTATCACGGATAGTCTGTACCCATCCTGAAAGTGTAACTTCTTCATTAAGATTTTTAAGAGATAATTCTCCGTTTGTGTGCGATCGAAACATAATTATTTGTTTAAAGTTCAATGTTTAAGGCTCAGATCCGAACCTTGAATTTTCCGTTGGCAAAGATAAGATTTTTGCAGGTTTTAAAAACAAAAAAACTTCCCGAAGGAAGTTTTAAATTATTTATCTCTAAAAAAATTAAAGAACCATTGCCATTGCAGACTGTTTATTTTTAACAGCGTAGTCTTTTGCCGTTTTGCCTTTGCTGTCTTTTGCCTCTTTTTTAGCCCCGAATTTCATCAGCATTTTTGCGGCATCCATATTTCCTGAAGCTGCTGCGCTCATTAGAGGAGTAATGTCGCTGCACGATTTATTTACGTCAGTTTTACTCACCAGATAATTGAAGACATTTTTTTTGTTTTCTTTTACGCTCAAAGAAAGTAAATCTGTCTTTGTACCATTTACGGTATAGCATTTTGAAAAATCTTCCTGACTGAAAGCTTTCTGGAAAGTTTCCAGATTATCGGTGCGGAAGGTTTTCAACTGGTCTGCTGATAACTCCTGTGCAAATAATCCGTTGGCAAAAACAGAAAGTCCGAATAGCAAAGTTGCTGTAATTATTTTTTTCATAAAACTTGATTTATCTAAAGAATATACAAAGCTAAATAAAATTTTCGATCAATGTTGCTAATTATTAATCCATTTCGTTGCTTTTTCCAAAACTTCGTCCTTATTGTTTTTAATTCCGTGTATTGTAGGTTTTACTTCTACATCGGGAACAATTCCTATTCTCTGGGTTTCTTTTCCGTCGGGATAATAGATGCCGATTCCGCTGATCATGGTGGAAATATTTCCCGGGAGTTTTATATCCGAAACATTTCCATCGGCTCCCGCCGTTGTAGAACCGAAAACTTTCGCATTGGGTGCGGTTCTGAAAGCCATGGTGTGATATTCTGCACTGCTTTGCGTGGTTTCATTAATTAAGATGGCAATTTTACCCGCATAAGATTTTTTTCCGGTTCCCTGAGTTTTTAAGCTTGGTGTAAAAGTGAAAAGTCCCGGCTGACTGTTGCTTGTATTCGTGAATTTTACGAAATCCGAGGATTCTGGTTTTAGCAGTTTTCCCATTTTAAAAACCACAAAATCTGAAGGATAGCTTCTGAAATCGATAACCAAACCTTTCGTGTTTTTAATTTTTTCAAAAACTTCAGGAAGAAGATCGGCATTTACACTTCCCATATAAACATAAGCAATGTTTCCATCGAGCATTTTAAAAAACTCTTTCGGCTCTTTTTTTATTTTAATTTCAGAGTAAGGATAGGTTTTGATGGTTTTTTCTTCCTTTTTTCCGTCTCTTAAAATGGTAAGATTGATGGTTTCTGCATTGCTTCGCAATAATTTTCTTGAGATGTCCCGAAGTTGGGTAGGGTAGTTGGACGCAGGAAGATATTTCAGACTTTTTTTAATGATGGTATCTACATTTTCTCCGTTAATTTCTGTAATCACATCTCCCTTTTTCAATCCTGTCTGTGTTCCTGAATTTTCGTCATAAAAGCCTTCAACCACAGGTTTATTTTCTGCAAAAGTTAATTGTACCGGAGAATATCTTTCGCCAAAATATTTTTCAAGCGATTTGCTGTTTCCCCAAATGTTGGCATGAGTGTCGTGAATCCTTCCGATCAGTTCCAGAGAAGCGAGATTGTATTCCGTTTCGTCTTTTGCGTTGATGAATTTTGGGATAAATTCTTTGAGTACACCTTTCCAGTCTTCCTCGATGAGGTTTTTGTAAGGAAAATAATACTGAATCATGTTCCAGTATCTGTAAAGAGAAAGCAGTCTGAAACCTTCATCAGGATATTTCATCTCTCTGTAAGGATTTTCATGCCTGAAATCAGGATTGTCTACATTCGGAAAGAAATCGACGTAATAATTGACTTTTGGTCTTTTAGCATCTTTCAGTTGTAAAAGCAGCTCTATAAGTTCTTTCGAGAAGCCGGAATCGATGATCCAGTTGAGATCCGGTTTAATTTTTACATTCTTCGGCTCAGAATTTTTTGCTGTCTGAAATTTGCCTAAACCTTTGATCCAGTCTGTTAAAATCTGATCTCTCTGTTCAGCAGCAGCATTTTCAGTTTTTTTATAAATTCTGAAAAGTTCGTAATCCCAGTTGTAATTTCCTTCTGCTACACTTGGATGATAATATTTCAGATACCCCCAGATTAATCCCAGTTTTTTAAGGTTCTCAATATTTGTCTGACCGAGATTGATATTGGAAATTGTAGAACCTTTATCAAATTCTTTATCAAGCTCAACCTTCGTTAATTTTTTTTCGAAAATTTTAGCATGATCAATGTCTTTTCCGTCGATGGAAACTTTTAAGTTGTCTACCCAGATTTTTCCTTTTCCTGAAAGCAATGCTCCTATAACAATTTGCTGTGTGTTTTCGGGAGACATATTGAGGGTAACCTCATATTTTTTCCAGTCGTTTGTGCCTTTCAGACCCACGTTTTGCATATTGTTAAAAGCAACTTCAGGATCAATTCTCATCCATAATCCTGCAAATCCATCCGTTACATTTTCTGTTTTGAGATATCCGGAAAGCGTAATTTTTCTTCCTGCATAATTGTTGGGAAGGGTGTACATGATTGCTCTGAAGCCTTCTGTACCTTCAGATTCTATCACTGCAGATGCCTTTCCCTGCTGTTTTTCATTAAAATCCGAAAATACTTTTGCGGAATTATTTCCCATTAATTTCCATAAGGCGGGAGAATTGTTTTCTGTGGTTTCAAAATCGAGATTCTCATTTTTTTGTTGGGCAAAAGAAGCCATTCCCCATAGAAGAAATGGGACGATGAAATATTTTTTCATAGTGATTAAATTTTTTGTCAAATCTAAAAAGTCAGATCTGATATTATTGTGAGTGAATAATGGTTTTAAGGAAGTTTGTGAGGTTTGGGAATACTTTTAACGGATTTTTTAGTTTTAAAATCTTAAAGAATATTAATCTTTTACATATTCCAGGATGTCTCCGGGTTGGCAATCCAGTGCTTTGCAGATGGCTTCCAGTGTTGAAAGCTTTACGGCTTTGGCTTTTCCGGTTTTAAGAATGGAAAGATTAGCCTGAGTAATGCCAATTTTTTCGGCAAGTTCCTGAGACTGCATTTTCCTTTTCGCCAACATGACGTCTACGTTGATGATTATTGGCATAAATTAAATTGTTAAATCTGCTTGTTCCTGAAGTTCTAACCCTTTTTTGAAAAATTCTACAATGAATAATATTAAGGCTCCGAAAAATAAGAATATTACAACAGAATACATAACCGCAAAGAAACTTTTTACCGTAAAAGGAACGATAGCCAATGTAACAGCTGTATAAATAATATTAAGCCAGCCGAACCTTTTCAGCCAAAGTAAAGCATCGGCATTGAATACATTTTCTTTGCTGATTTCTCGTAAAAATTTATAACTGATTAAAAAAAGCAGGGTTATAAAAATTTCGTTGAAAACATTGCTTAACACATTTCCCGGATTAAACAGTCCTGTAAGAAGATTCTGTTCGGTGAAAGGAATAAAGAACTTAAATTTCATCAGATATTCCATTGGTTGTCTCCATTCATTTGTAGACCAGCCTACATCGGTTCCGATGATAAAAAAGTCTGAAAGAATATTATTTGCTGTCTTGAAATTATAAAAAGAAACAGCAAAACCAATGGTAATGTAAATAAGCTGAAGAGCAAAAAAAGCTGCCAGAAATAAAAGCAGATAGCTGATGTATTGTGAAAGAGAATTTTTACCGATGATTTTCATGGTTATTCATTTTTATTATTGCAAATATATAATTATTTATTGTTTTACGATAATTATTTATTGAAATTTTTATTTTTATTTTTCTGAGTTGATAAATGCGCTTCGACTGATCTGTTCAGAATCTTTTTCAGAAAACTTTTCATAAGCCAAGTTATAATCATTTTTGAATCTATATTTTTGCGGAATATAAAACCGAATCAACAATGTCAAAATATTTCAATTTTCTGAAGAAAGCTTTAAGCGGTGAAGAAGTAGATTACACCAAAGCAACGATAAGAAGTGCGGTTCTTCTTCTCGCCATTCCCATGATGCTGGAAATGGCAATGGAATCTGTATTCGCATTGGTGGATCTGTATTTTGTAGGTCATCTTAAAGAAAGTGGGTTTGCAATACAGACAGTGGGATTAACAGAATCTGTACTTTCCGTGATGTATTCCATCGCAATCGGGATGAGTATGGCGGCAACAGCGATGGTAGCAAGAAGAGTGGGAGAAAAAAATCCCGAACAGGCTTCCAGAAGTGCAGCGCAGGTTTTGTTGGTCTCTTTTGTTATTACTTTTCTATTGAGTCTGCTTGGAGTGATCTACGCTGAGGAAATTTTAATTCTGATGGGTTCAAAGCCCGAAGCAGCAGCATACGGAAAAGAATTCACAAGAATTATGATGGGAAGCAGCGTCATCATCATACTTTTATTCTTAATCAACGGAATTTTTCGCGGCGCAGGAAATGCTGCCATCGCAATGAAATCTCTCTGGATCGCTAATATTGCGAATATAATTTTATGTCCGCTTTTAATCAAAGGTTTTGGTCCGGTTCCGGCAATGGGATTAACGGGAGCCGCTTTGGCTACTACCATCGGCAGAAGTATTGGAGTGATCTATCAATTGTATCATCTTTTGATTGCAGATACGCAGATCAGAATTCAGTCAAAATATTTTAAACCCGACTTTGAAATCATTAAATCGGTTATCAAAATTGCAACTCCCGGAATTTTTCAGTTTGTAATTGCTTCATGCAGTTGGATTTTTCTGGCTCAACTGGTCGCAACAACCGGCGGTGAAAATGCTTCTGCAGGATATCAGACCGCTCTGCGTTTAATGATGTTCTTTTTGCTTCCGGCTTGGGGATTAAGCAACGCTGCATCAACGTTAGTCGGACAAAACATGGGAGCCAACGAAATGTTGAGAGCAGAACAGTCCGTTATGAAAACTGTAAAGTATAATGTGATCTTTATGGTAACCGTAAGTGTTATTTTCTTTTTTATGGGAGATTTTTTAGTCGGATTTTTCACCAGCGAACCTGAAATTAAAACTATTGCTACCAATGCTTTGCATATTATGGCGGTAGGATTTATTTTCTACGGAATAGGTATGGTGATGATTAATGCTTTTAACGGAGCTGGAGATACCTGGACTCCGACTTGGGTGAATTTGTGCGGATTCTGGCTGTTCCAGATTCCTTTAGCGTATTTTTTGTCCAAATATTTCGGAATGGGACCGAAAGGTGTCTTTATATCTATTCCCGTAACCGAAACTTTAATCACTATCGTTGCTTTTATTTTGTTTAAAAATGGAAAATGGAAAACGGTAAAAGTGTAAAAGTATGGATGATGGAAGATTGGAGCTAAAGGTTTTTTAACAAAGATAGATTTACGCTTTAATATAATCTTCCAACACCTTTCTCTCGGCTTCCCGCTACAGAATTATAAAAATTTTAACAGCTTCAATCTTTGATTTTTAAAGGGTATTTTTTAATTTCGTCATCAATCAACTAAAATTTATTTCTATGGGAAAAGGAGACAAAAAATCTAGAAGAGGTAAGATCAACAATGGAAGCTATGGAAAAAGAAGACCGAGAAAAGCTTCAAAAACAGTTGTTGCCTCAGAAGAAAAAGCTAAAAATTAAAATAAAAAGACCGGAGATTGTTTTTCTCCGGTCTTTTTTATGTAACAAAATTAAATTATTTTCCGAAAAATCCGCCAAGGATATCTCCCAAACCGCCTCCGCCTTGCTGCTTCTGCTGATTGCCTCCTCCAAGAACGCTTCCCAGAATGTCATTCAAAGGATTTCCGGACTGAGAATTTCCACCGCCTAAAACGCTTCCTAAAATATCATTCAATGGATTAGACTGCTGTTGCTGAGCCTGATTGGATGCATTCCCAAGAATTCCCCCCAAAAGATCACCTAAACCACCTGCTCCTACATTGTTCTGCTGCTTTTCTCTGCCGATGTAGCCCATAATTACCGGAGCCAGCATGGCTAAAACAGGTCCCACTTTGTCAATGGAAATTCCTGTATTCTGTGAAAGCTGGTTTTCTACATTCGATTTATCTCCACCAAAAATATGGCTTAATATAGAACCTCCTTCAGCTTGTCTCGCATCTGCCTGAGAAACGTCGTCCAGAATACTTCCGTCATGATCTTTATCCAAAGCATTGTTCAACGCTTCAGCTTCTTTTGCGTCCTGAGATTTGTTTCTAAGGTAAGAAATAATTAATGGTGCAGCGACTGCAAGTAAAGCAATAACCTGCGTTTTGCTGATCCCGAATTTGTTTTCAGCCTGTTCAGCAACCTGGTTGCCGGTGTTCCCTGTAAGTAGGTCGATTAAACTCATAGTTTGTGTTTATTTTATTATTAAGTAAACCAAAGTTATCAAAAAATATTCCCCAAAGATTTTTTTTAATTAAAATTTGAGATTAATTTTTATAATTTAATTTAAGTTGTTGATTTTTAGGGTTTAATTTTTTAAAATCGGAACATTGGAACACGCTTCTCCAAACATCAGCGACTTAACAATCGGCTGCAGTTGTTCAACCAGTTCGATGTAGGCGTTTTCAGGGATTTCTTTATCTGAACATCCTTTTACCAGCACTCTTTTTCCGCGCATTTCATCAAAATCATGACTCTGAATAGCGTTGTGCATCAGAATAACTTCCAGATCTTCACGGTTTCCGAAAACTATTTTTTTGGTTACCCCTGTAAGCTTTGCCGTGATTAAAAAATACGCCCAAAGCGGAACGATCGCATCCGCAGAATTGTATACATATACATACGCATCACGATATTCTTCAACATCAATGGCTGCCACTTTTTCGCGGAAGTCTTTTTCCTTTAAGATCATTTCCATGAAAAGAAAATCTTTAAGATCAATTCCTTTTCTGGCTCCCTTCGGAACAAGATCCGTAAGATCAAAATTGATTAAACCGCTTTCCGCAACTTTATTCCGTATTTCAAATTCTTCTGACATTTTTTATCATTATCTTTGGACAAATTTACAAATTAAGATCGTACAACGTCTTATTTGTTCTCTATTCTGATTATAGAAATGAAATATTACATCATCGCAGGAGAGGCTTCCGGAGATTTGCACGGAAGCAATTTAATGAAGGCTTTAAAGCAGAAAGATCCCCATTCAGAATTCAGATTCTGGGGTGGAGATTTAATGGCAACACAGGGCGGAACCTTGGTGAAGCACTATCGTGATTTAGCTTTCATGGGATTTCTGGAAGTAGCCAGAAATCTTCGGACGATTCTCAATAATATTAAATTCTGCAAGGAAGACATCCGAAATAACACACCGGATGTTTTAATTCTGGTGGATTATCCCGGATTCAATTTAAGGATTGCAAAATTTGCCAAAGAACTGGGCATTAAAGTCGTTTATTATATTTCGCCGCAGCTTTGGGCATGGAAAGAGGGTAGAGTAGAGATCATTAAGAAATATGTGGATGAAATGATGGTCATTCTTCCTTTTGAAGAAGATTTTTACAAAAAACACGGGGTACATTCGCATTTTGTAGGTCATCCTTTGTTGGATGCGATTTCAACGCTTCAAAATATTGACGTTGAAGATTTTAAAAAGGAAAATAATTTAAACGAAAAAGAGATTATTGCGCTATTGCCGGGTTCCAGAAAACAGGAGGTTGAAAAAATGCTGGAAATGATGCTTTCTGTGAGACCTTATTTTAAAGAATATCAGTTCGTTATAGCAGGAGCGCCGAGTTTGCCTAAAGAATTTTATCAGAATTATGTAGACGAAAATGTGCATTTTGTTTCAAATAAAACGTATGATTTGCTGAGGTGCTCGAAAGCAGCTTTGGTAACATCGGGAACAGCCACGTTAGAAACTGCTTTACTGAATGTTCCGGAAGTGGTTTGCTACCGTGGAAGCAAAATTTCTTATGCAATTGCGAAAAGACTCGTTAAAAACATCAAATATATTTCTCTGGTGAATTTGATTATGGATCGTGAGGTTGTTAAAGAACTGATTCAGAATGACCTTAACACGAAGAATCTGGTGGAAGAACTGAAAAAGATTTTAGAAACTGATAAAAGAATACCGCTTTTAAGAGATTACGATTTGCTGAGAGAAAAGCTAGGCGGAAAAGGAGCCAGTGAAAATGCGGCTGATGTTATTTTGAAAGTTTAAAAAATCAAACAAACCATAAAAAATCGTAGAAAATTTTTCTGCGATTTTTCTTTTATATCATGAATTGAGGTCAAAATTTAAGATTTTAAAATTTTGATTTGCCGATTGTTATTCAATTAAATATTTTTGAGAAGCACAAATTTTGAAATTGAATCAACAGCCGATTTTAATTCTTGCCATCTTGTTTATTTTGGGTATTTTTATTCAGGACTTTTTTTCTCTGGATCAAAATTTTGTTTACTTCATTATCATTATTTGTGCTTTCATTTTAGCCATCACTTTTCTTAAAAATTACTATCTCCATAAAGCAAAACCATATTTACTCGGTTTTATGTTTTTCGGGATCGGAATCATTCTGCATTTTTTCAATGCTTTTGCCTCCGGAAATGTTTCGGTTTCTAAAAATGAAACCATTATTTTTAAAATAGCTAAAAAACTGAATTCCAGTGACAAAAATCGGAAGTATGAAGGCGTGATACAAGCCGGAAAGCAAACTTTCAATGCTGTTATTTACATCCCGAAAAGCGAAAAGGAACTTGATTTCTTACATTATTATCAGGCTCAGGCTTACATTTCAAAGCCGAAGCCGCCACAATATGATTTTCAGTTTGATTATTCGAAATATCTTTTAAGGAAAAATATTGAATACCAGTGTTATATCAATGATAAAATTGCGGAAGCGGAAAGAAAAGATTTAAGCTTCACGGAGAAATTTTCTCAGAAAAGACTGGAAGTTTTGCAAAGAATAGACGAAGCCGGAATGTCTTCAAGGTCGAAAGAATTTTTAAAAGGAATTATTCTTGCCGACCGAACGGAAATGGATGTGCAGACGGTTCAGGATTTTAACCGTTCCGGACTGGTGCATTTTCTTGCCATTTCAGGAACACATATTGTCGTCATTTTCGGATTGTTTTATCTTTTACTAATTAAAATTTTACCATTAAAATTCAGAAAATACGCAATAATTTCCAGTTTAATTTTTATCTGGTTGTTTATAATTTTTATCGGATTCGGAAGCTCCGTCTTGCGTTCAGGTTTAATGCTGAGTATTTATTTTGTTTACGTTTTGCTGCAAAGGAAACCCGATCTGCTGCATTCACTTTCCCTGTCTGCTTTTATTATTTTAATATTTGATACTCAGCAGCTTTTTGATGTCGGTTTTCAGTTGAGCTTTTGTGCGGTTCTGGGAATTTACTGGCTGAATCAGCTGATTTTAAATTATTTTCCGATACAGGATAACTGGTTGAAAAAGTTAATCTTTAATACCGTTTCCATTTCTGTTTCTGCCCAGTTGGCAACGCTTCCTTTGGTTCTGTACTATTTTCATCAGTTTTCGTTTATTTCAATTGCTGCGAACTTCTTTATTGTTCCCTTTTCTGAAGCAATCATTGTTTTTTCATTTTTAATGACCATTTTCATTACTTTAAATCTTGATTTTAATCTGATGAATGTTGCGTATGATTTCATCATTCAGCTATTATTAAAAGTTATTCATTGGTTTGCAGATTTTAATCATTTATTCCTTGAAAATATTCCCATGAATCTTTTTGAAGTTTTTGCTTTATTTCTAATCGTTTATTTTCTGAGATTTTTTATTCTGAAACCGAAATTGAAAAATTTTACAATCGTAATGACAGCAGTTTTTGCTTTTTATATTTTAAGAATTGGTTTTAATTCTTACGAAAACGAGCGTGAGGAAGTTCTGTTTCATGATTTTTCTAAAAACCAAGTTTTATCTGTAAAAAAAGAAAACAATGTCTGTTTCTGGATTGAGGAAAATTCAGATCAGAGAAAAATTATTCAGTTTATAATTAATCCATATTGTTCTTCAAGAAGGATCAGTAATTATAAGATTAAAACCTTCCCGAAAGATGTAAAAAAAGTAGTTTATAATGGCAAAATTTATAACTTTAATTAATCATTACATTTTCTATTTTTCCTTTATTTATAATATTTTAACTCTTATTTAGAAAGATTACAAACTGGGTTTTTGTGAGATTTCTCACTTTTTGATGTTGTTAACATTTCTTAATTTTGTGGAAAATCAAATTTAAACTTATATGGCAGGTTTAACGAGTTCTACGATAGGTAGAAAATATGCTATGGCATTATCAGCTCTGTTTTTGCTGATTTTTCTTATACTGCATTTGACGACCAATTTGTTATCAGTCCTAAACCGTGATGCATTCAATACCGCATCAGATTTCATGGGCTATAATCCTTTTGTGCAGTTCTTAATGCAGCCTATTCTTGGTTTTGCAGTCTTTTTCCATTTCATTATGGGATTTGTTCTTGAAATTAAGAATAACAAAGCACGTCCTGTGAAGTATGAAGCAAATAACGCTTCTGCAAATTCTTCATGGATGTCCAGAAATATGATTATTTCCGGATCTGTAGTGTTGGCTTTTCTGGCGCTTCACTTTTATGATTTCTGGTTACACGAAATCAACTACAAGTATGTTCAGGGAATTGCTCCTGATGCTGAACGTTTCTGGCCGGAACTTCACGAGAAGTTTGCAGATATCTGGAGAGTGGCTTTGTATGTAATTTCTTTCGTTTTATTAGGATTACACCTGGCTCACGGATTCCAGTCTTCATTCCAGTCAATCGGGGCAAGACATCCAAAATATACGCCGGTAATTAAGGCTTTCGGAAAATGGTATTCTATCCTGATTCCTGCAGGTTTTATCTTTATCGCAATTTATCACTTTGTAACTCAATAATATCAATATACTAATATGAGTAAATTAGATTCAAAAATTCCAGCGGGTCCTCTTAAGGATAAATGGAAAAATCATAAAGACCATATGAACCTTGTTGCACCAAACAACAGAGACAAGATTGATATTATTGTTGTAGGTACAGGTTTGGCAGGTGGTTCTGCAGCAGCTACTTTAGCTGAGCAGGGATATAACGTAAAAGCATTCTGTTATCAGGATTCTCCAAGAAGAGCACACTCTATTGCAGCTCAGGGAGGTATCAACGCAGCTAAAAACTATCAGGGAGACGGTGACTCTACGTACAGATTGTTCTATGATACCATTAAAGGGGGAGACTACAGAGCAAGAGAGGCAAACGTTTACAGATTGGCTGAAGTTTCTGCAAATATCATCGACCAGTGCGTTGCTCAGGGAGTTCCTTTCGGGCGTGAGTACGGAGGTCAGTTAGATAACCGTTCATTTGGCGGGGTTCAGGTAAAAAGAACATTCTACGCAAAAGGACAGACAGGTCAACAGTTATTATTAGGTGCTTATTCTGCAATGAGCCGCCAGATCGGTAAAGGCAGAATTAAAATGTACAACCGTCATGAAATGATGGATCTTGTGATCGTAGACGGAAAAGCAAGAGGAATCATCGCAAGAAATCTTGTGACAGGTGAAATCGAAAGACACTCTGCACACGCAGTGGTTATTGCTTCAGGAGGATACGGAAACGTATATTTCCTTTCTACAAACGCAATGGGTTCCAACGTTTCTGCAGCATGGAAGATTCACAAAAAAGGAGCGTATTTCGCAAATCCTTGCTATGTACAGATTCACCCGACGTGTATTCCGGTTCACGGAACACAGCAGTCTAAGCTTACTTTGATGTCTGAATCTTTAAGAAACTCCGGAAGAATCTGGGTTCCTAAAAAGATTGAAGATGCACAAGCAATCAGAGCAGGAAAATTAAGACCTGAAAACATCAAAGAAGAAGACAGAGATTATTATCTGGAAAGAAGATATCCTGCATTCGGTAACCTTGTTCCTAGAGACGTTGCTTCAAGAGCAGCTAAGGAAAGATGTGATGCCGGATACGGAATCGAAAATAACGATACTCAGGAAGGTGTTTACCTTGATTTCTCTACAGAGATCATGAAAAAAGGTAGAGAAGCCGCTATTGAGAAACACATCAGCAATCCTACCGATCATCAGATTTATGATTTGGGTAAAAAGTGGGTTGAGGAGAAATACGGTAACCTTTTCGTGATGTACGAGAAAATTACAGCAGACGATCCTTACAAAACTCCGATGAAGATTTATCCTGCGGTTCACTATACCATGGGTGGAGTTTGGGTAGATTACAACTTACAGTCTACTATTCCGGGATGTTTCGTTATCGGGGAAGCGAACTTCTCAGATCACGGAGCCAACAGATTGGGAGCTTCCGCTTTGATGCAGGGGCTTGCAGACGGATACTTCGTACTTCCTTACACCATTGCAGATTATCTTTCAGCAGATATCAGAACAGGAGCAATTCCTACAGATTCTTCTGCTTTTACAGAGGCTGAAAAAGGAATTAAAGAAAAAATTGATTTCTTCTTAAATAATAAAGGAACCCATTCGGTAGATTATTTCCACAAGCAGTTAGGAAACATTATGTGGAATAAAGTAGGAATGGGAAGAACCCCTGAAGGGTTAAGAGAAGCCATCAGAGAAATTGAAGAAGTAAGAAACAATTTCTGGAAAGATGTAAAAGTGCCGGGAGATAACGACGGAATGAATACTGAGCTTGAAAAAGCGTTCAGAGTTGCCGATTTCTTAGAACTTGGACAGTTAATGGCTATCGATGCATTGCACAGAAACGAATCTTGTGGAGGACATTTCCGTGAAGACCACTCAACTCCGGACGGAGAGGCTGAAAGAGATGATGAAAATTACAAATATGTAGGAGCTTGGGAATATCAGGGAAGCGATATCAACGCGGAAGTGTTGCATAAAGAAGAACTGATCTACGACAACATCGAAGTTAAAACAAGAAGTTACAAATAATCTCCAATCTTTTAAATATACAATTATGAGTGCAAAAAAAGGCTTACATCTTACGCTGAAAATTTGGAGACAAAAAAATAATAAATCTAAAGGTCAGTTTGAGACTTATAAAATATCGGATGTTTCTACAGATTCTTCATTTTTGGAGATGTTGGACATCCTTAACGAGAGTTTAATTAACGAAGGAAAAGAGCCGGTAGCTTTCGATCACGATTGTCGTGAAGGAATCTGCGGAATGTGTTCTCTTTACATCAACGGCAGAGCGCACGGTCCGGATACAGGGATCACTACCTGCCAGCTTCACATGAGAATGTTCAAAGACGGTGAAACCATCGTTATCGAACCTTGGAGAAGTGCGGCTTTCCCGGTTATTAAAGACTTAATGGTAGACAGAAGCGCATTCGACAGAGTAATGGCTGCAGGTGGTTTCATTTCGGTGAACACTTCAGGAAATACTCTGGACGCCAATGCAATTCCGGTTCCTAAAGAAGATGCAGACAAAGCAATGGACGCGGCAGCTTGTATCGGGTGCGGAGCTTGTGTGGCTACCTGTAAAAACGGATCTGCAATGCTTTTCGTTGGAGCTAAAGTTTCTCAGTACGCACTTTTACCGCAGGGTAGAGTAGAAGCGAAGAGAAGAGTGCTGAACATGGTGAAAGCCATGGACGAAGAAGGATTCGGAAACTGTTCAAACACAGGAGCTTGTGAAGTAGAGTGTCCGAAAGGGATTTCTCTTGAAAACATTGCCAGAATGAACAGAGAGTTCATCACAGCTTTTGCTGACAGAGGATAAAACCTATTGAGATAACATAAAAAATCGTCTCCTCACCGGATGGCGATTTTTTTTAGTTAAATCTTTCATAAAAGTAACATTTAATTGCTTTTAGTTTATTGAAAAAACTATTTTTGCGTAATTATAAAATTCAAAATGAAAAAATATCTTTTATTGTTTATCATCGCGGTTTTTGCGATGTCTTGCTCTAAAAAAGTAGAAGTAAAAGGAAAAATCACGGGAGGTTCTCCACTGGAGAGAATCGAATTAATAGAAGCTTCGGGAGTAGCTACTTTACCATTAATGAACATCGGAGTTAATAAAGACGGAACTTTCACAGGAAATTTCGATGCTCCGAAAAGCGGAATGTATCTGCTTTCTTACGGAGGAAAAAGAAATTTAATCTACCTTAAAGGAGGTCAGAAACTTGAAATTTCAGGAAATGCAATGACTTTCCCGACAGAATATGTGATTACGGGAGATGCGAAGAATAACAACGATTTCTTTATGGCTACCCAGAAATATCTTGCAACATACGCTCAGACGGTTAATATGAATGAGCTGATGTCTAAAGACGAAAAAACCTTCCTTAAAGGAATGGAAAAAGTTCAGGCAGATATTAACAAAAATATCGATGAAAACGTTAAGAAGTTCAGCCCTGACAATGAAGTGGTAACCTGGAAGAAAAATGATCTTTCAACAACGTTGCTTACCATCCTGAACCAGTATGAAATGGGTCATAAGCAGATGGGGAATCCTTCATTTAAAGTGACTAAAGCTTTCACGGACTTTGCCGGTAAACTGGAAGAGAACAAAGATGTACTGGTAAAAGAACATCCTTTATACAGAGAATATCTTTTAACAAAAATGAGCCCTGATTTCCAGAAATATGCTCAGGCAAAAACTGCAGGGAAAACGGATGTTACTACTTCAGAACTATTCACAGAATATCTAAAGAAAAATCAGAAAGATCTTTCACAGACCGCTAAAGATTATTTACTGGCATTTGTAATGGCGCAGTCGGATATTCATCCGGGTTCACCTGAGAAAACGGTTGAGAAGATCAAAAAAATTATCGATGAAGATATTAAAGATGCTACCATTAAAGAAGATCTAAAGAAAATTCAGTTTGCCATCAACGGATTCAAAGTTGGAGAACCGGCTCCTGAAGCTTCTTTGGTAAAAGCAGACGGAAAATCTTACAATCTTTCTGAAAATAAAGGAAAACCATACTTATTGGCGTTCTACGCTTCATGGAATCCATACATCGGAGAAGCTACAACTCCCGTATTAAAGGAAGTTGTGAATTTCTACAAATCTAAAATGAACTTTGTTTTTGTAAATGTTGACGATACAAAAGATCAGTTTGTAAAAACAAGCAGCTCTTTATTAAAAGGAATTACAGGAACAAATGTATATGGCGAGAACGGGCTAAATTCTGATATTGCTAAAAAATACGGAGTTTATGCATTTAAGTTACCTTGCTTTATCGTAGTAGACAAAGACGGTAAAATTGCAAGCAAGCCGTTCTTTAACTTAGGAGATCCTGAATTGGTAACGGTTTTAGACAAGCAAACAGGTCTTTCTGCACCAAAGGTAAATCCTAACGTTCAGTTACAACCGGGATTAGGAATGGATCCTGCAGCGGTTGCGGCTCAGCAGGCAGCAGCGCAACAGGCTCCTCAGCAACAGGCAAATCCTCAGCCGGCTCAGACGAAATAATTTAAATTGAGTACAGATATAAACCTTATCTTCGGATAAGGTTTTTTTTATTGTATTTTTGCAGACTGAAACGTAAGGTTTCTTTAGGAAAATAGAAAATAGATAATGAGCAGAAAGAATAAGAAAAATTTAATTCTTGAAAATATAAAACTCTTAAATGCAGGAGCTAAAGGAGTGGCAATAGGAAGAACAGAAGAAGGGAAAGCCGTAATGGTTTCCGGCGCAATTCCGGGAGATGTGGTGAATGTAAGAGTGAAAAAAGCAAAATCCAAATACTTTGAAGGTGAAGCTTTGGAAGTTCTGGAAAAATCGCCTTACAGAGTAGAGCCGAAATGTGTTCACTTCGGAGTTTGCGGAGGCTGCAAATGGCAGAATATGAGCTATGAGAAACAGCTTGCTTTCAAACAGGAGGAAGTGTACAATAATATTAAAAGAATTGGAGGGATTGAAAACTTTGAAACCGTTCCCATCTTAGGTTCGGAAGAACAGTATTTTTACCGAAATAAAATGGAGTTTTCTTTCTCCAATTCCCGTTGGCTAACCCAATATGAGATCAGTTCCGAAGAAAATTTCGGAAGCAGAGACGCTTTAGGATTTCATATTCCGGGGATGTGGAGCAAAATTCTAGACCTTAAAGAATGTTTCCTTCAGGAAGATCCTTCGAATGCGATCCGATTGGCAGTAAAACAGTATGCTGTAAATGAAGGTTTAGACTTCTTTGATGTCCGCAATCACGAAGGTTTTTTAAGAACTTTAATGATGAGACAAAACTCGAAAGGCGAATGGATGGTTCTTTTCCAGCTTTTCAGAGAAGAAAAAGAGAGCAGAGAAAAATTATTCAGCTTCCTGCTTGAAAAATTCCCTCAGATCAAAACTTTAGTGTATGCGATTAATCCTAAAGCCAATGATTCTATTTATGATCTGGATATCAATGTGTATTTCGGGGAAGGTTATTTAATGGAAGAAATGGATGGTCTGAAGTTTAAAATCGGCCCGAAATCATTTTTTCAGACCAACTACAAACAGGCTTTGGAATTATACAGAAAAACGCTTGAATTTGCAGATTTAAAAGGAGATGAAGTAGTATATGATCTTTATACGGGAACAGGAACAATTGCTCAGTATGTAGCCAGAAATGCAAAGCAGGTGATCGGGATAGAATCTGTACAGGAAGCCATAGATGCAGCGATTGAACACGCCGAACTGAATGGTCTTACGAATACAACATTCTATTGCGGAGATATGAAAGATATTTTCAATGATGATTTCCTCGCAAATCATCCAAAAGCAGATGTTTTGATCACGGATCCGCCAAGAGACGGAATGCACCAGAAAGTGGTTGAACAGATTTTAAAGCTTTCTCCGGAAAAAGTGGTTTATGTAAGCTGCAACTCTGCTACACAGGCAAGAGATTTAGCCTTAATGAAAGAACAATATAATGTCGTGAAGATTTTGCCTGTGGATATGTTCCCGCAGACACATCACGTAGAAAATATTGCGTTGTTGATTAAGAAATAATTTAATTACTTTTGAAGGAATCAAATCTTAAGATGAAATGCCGGATTTGTCCGGTAAAGTAAAACAAAATGTTCAGATGAAATATTTTAAATTTTTAATTGCCATTTCCTTTATCAGTCTGCTGTTTTCATGCGGAGGAGATAACGATATCTGCGAAAGCGGGGAAGGAACCCCACGAATGAGAGTTTCTTTCAAAACACAGGCAACCGATAAGGAAAGAACGCTGGATTCTCTTTATGTAGCGGTAGATTACGGTTCCGGAAAAGTGCAGTTGGGAGGACAGGCTAAAATTACGTCAAGGGTTATTCCTTTAAGGGTAGACAATTCTGCGTATACAGATATTTATTTCAGAACTACCAATAAAGGTGCGGAATCTAAAGTAAGAGTAAATTACACTACGAAATCTGCATATGTTTCTCCGGGATGCGGAATAAAGCTTACCTACGAAAATTTAAATTCTGTATTAGATCCAAACACAACGACTCCGGTAAAGGAAATTCAGGCCGGACAAAATTTTATAGAGAATGAAGACAAGACTAATCTTTTCCTTCTTTTTTAGTGTAATCAGTCTTTTGAGTTTTGCTCAGGAGAAGAAAGATAAGGAAATTGCAAAGGAAAAATGGAAATATGAACCGAATTTCATGATCGGTTTTGATGTTCTGAATACGGGAGTTTCTTTCTTTTCAGACAGAAAGCTGTATCAGGGATTTGTGTCTTCAAAGCTGAAAGATAATCTTCATGCCATCGCAGAAGCCGGTTTCGAATCTAATGTTTATCAAAAGAATGGGTATGACGGAAAAGCAAATGGACCTTTCGTAAAGATCGGAGCCTTTTATATGCTGGCTAAAGATCTTGAAAATGAATTTAATGGTTTCTATGCGGGGGGAAAAGTAGCCGGTTCATTTTACAAACAGGAATATATGGCAGTTCCGGTTCGTGGTTACGGTGGAAGCAGCTCTGCAATATCTTTTCCTTCCTCTACACAGTCATCTTATTGGCTGGAAGGAACACTGGGAGGAAGAGTACAGCTTTTTGAAACTAATTTCTACATTGATGTCAATCTTCAGCCGAGATATCTGGTATATACCACAAAGCAGGATGAAATCCAGCCCATGATCGTGCCGGGATTCGGCAGAAGCTCGTCTAAATTCGGAATGGGCTTTGCCTGGAATCTGGCGTATAAATTTTAACGGGATCCCGGTAATTTTGTAATTGATCCGGATTTACCCTTCAATACGTTATAGAGTCCCTCCAATTCTTTTGGGGGGATTCCTGCATCAAATCCTGTTGAGCTGAATGTTTTACCGTTAGCTGTAACAGTAATGGAAGAAGCCAAAGCTCCGTCTGAAAACCTTTTGGTTGTTGAAGATTCATAAGTGGATATTTTTGAGAGATCCAACAGAGCTGCTTGTTTGGAAATACTTTCCCAATCCGCTGCACTAATTTGTGATGTTGAAGGATTTCCGTTAAGGTAGGTAGTTACCGCATCTTTTGTAAAGGTAATTAAACGGTTTGTTCCTCTCGTCTGCTCTCTTAATTCTATTTTTTCGATTTGGGTTACATTTTTTGAAGTTACTCTGTTTTCGTTATTCTCTTTTTTTTGAGAAATACATTTGCAGTTGATTAAACTGAACAATACCAATAATATTATTTGTAGTTTCATTTGATTATTTTAATGTAAGATTTAATTGTTTTTTATGCACTAAATCTAGTAATTTGAATAATTTCGATATATTTGTAAAATTATAAAAATTATTAAATGCAAAGATTTACTTCTTTAAAAATTTTTCTTTTACTCCCATTAATTGGGTTGAGTTCTTTGAAGGCTCAGCAAGTAAATAGTGGTAAAATAATTAGCAAACAGGCAAAGTTTTCAAAAAAATCTAGTGAAGAACTTGCAAAATCACATGGCTTTGATAGATGTTCCACAGTGGAATATGAAAATTATCTTCAGGCAAAATATCCCGGAAGAATGACGGAAAGTCAATTTGAAGCATGGCTGGCTCCTTTAGTGGAAAAAGCGAAAACCAATAAGTCACAAAACGGAAATATAATTACGATTCCTGTTGTTGTCCATGTAATTCACAGTGGACAGAATCTTGGGACTTTTCCGAACATCGTTGATGAGCAGGTAATGTCTCAAATCGCGGTTATGAATAATGATTACAGAAAAATATTCAATACACCGGGCTATAACACAAATGCCGTAGGAGCAGATGTACAGATTCAGTTCGCTTTAGCTAAGGTTGATCCTAATGGAAACCCAACTAATGGAATAGACAGGGTAAACCTTTGCCAGGACAGCTGGACAAGAGATGCTATAGAAGGATATGTAAAGCCGCAGACTATTTGGGATCCTAATAAATATATGAATATGTGGAGCGTTAACTTTGCTGATGCTTCATTATTAGGTTACGCTCAGTTTCCAAGCTCTTCCGGACTTGGAGGTCTTTCTGCAAACGGTGGATTAGCAACAACAGATGGAGTAGTTGCAAACTTTGCAACTTTCGGTAGCAGTGACTATAATACAAATAATAATTTCCTGCTTTCTGCTCCTTATGATAAAGGTAGAACAATGACTCATGAAGTTGGTCACTTTTTAGGACTTAGACATATTTGGGGAGATAATACTTCTTGTACAGTAAATGCAACAGACAGTAATAAAGACTATTGTCCTGATACACCTGCAGCAAGTGGTCCAAATTATAATTGTGTAACTGTTGACTCCTGCCCGTCTTCACCGGGTAATGATATGATTGAAAATTATATGGATTATACCACGGATACTTGTATGAACATCTTTACAAATGATCAAAAAACGAGAATTCGTACAGTTATGGATGTTTCACCAAGAAGAATGCAGCTTAAATCCTCAACTGCTGATCAGCCTATTCCTTTGTTTCCTAATGATGCGGAACTTAAGATTGATGGAGGTTGTAGTTTGGAAAGTTGTGGAGGAGGAGTTGTTCGTTTTTCCTTATATAACAGAGGTACATCCAATCTTACATCTGCAACAATAAATTATTCAGTTAATGGATCCGCTACCCAAACGTATAACTGGACAGGTAATTTAGCTCAGGATAAATATAGTGTTATTTCTATACCTGTACTAAGTTCCGTTCCTACAGGTTCTGGGGTAACAGCTTCAATTGCTTCTGTTAATGGAACATCAGATCAAAGAAGTACGAACAATACAGTTACTGGTACTTATAATCAGCCGATAGCTGCACAATATATTCCAGGTGCAACAAATGTTAATTTTAAATTACAGCTAGATTATTTTGGATCTGAAACAATGTGGACACTCAAGAATAGTGCAGGTCAGATTGTTAAGGCAGGTGGGCCATATCCAGATGTTCAGAATCCAACTTCTACCACTCCACTCCCTACATTAATATCACAAAACTGGACATTACCTGCAGGTTGTTATGTATTTACAATATCAGATGCATATGGTGATGGAATTGTTGATGGTGGGTATGTTGATCTTTCCACTTCAACAGGACAGACAATTTATCATGGAGAAGCTGATATAGAAGATTATGCATCAAAAGCTTTTACAACAGTAGTTTTAGCAACAAATGAGGTGATAGACAAGGATTCATTTGCAGTTTATCCAAATCCTGCTAATGATGTTCTAAATATTACAAAAGTTTCGGGTAAAGCTAAATATGAAATTTATAATGCAGTAGGGCAATTAGTGAAAGCAGGAAATATAGAAAATAATCAGGTGAGAGTTTCTGAACTAATTAAAGGAACTTACATTATTACTGTAAAAGAGGGTAGTATTTCTGAAAACATTAAGTTTATTAAAAAGTAAATAAACAGTTATACACTTATAAAAGCTCTGGAATTATTTCAGAGCTTTTTTTATAATGTAGTAATGGTTTTTTAATTTTTGTTGTTGAATATTTTTAATTTAACTTTTATTTTTATTCAAAACAATTATATTTGTGAATATTAATACATTATATGCGAAAATCTACTACTTTTAAAGCTGTACTTTTTTTATCTTCTTTTATTGCTGCAGACTTGGCAGCTCAGAATTTTACTAAAAGAAAAGCTGATTTTAATGTTGAAAAGTCTCCTTCTGAACTCGCACAATCTTTTGGGTTCAACAGATGTTCAACAACCGAGTATGAAGAGTTTTTACAAAAAACATTCCCGGGAAGAATGACTGCCGAGCAGTTTGAATCCTGGCTGGCTCCCTTAGTGGAGAAGGCGAAAGCAAATAAATCCCAAAACGGAAATATTATTACCATTCCAGTCGTAGTACACGTTATTCATAGTGGTCAGAATTTAGGGGTAGCTCCAAATATTGTTGATGAACAGGTAATGTCTCAGATAACAGTAATGAATAATGATTTCAGAAGACTGGCAGGAACTCCCGGATTTAATACTAACGCAGTAGGAGCAGATACCATGATTCAGTTTGCCTTAGCCAAAGTAGATCCCAATGGAAATCCTACCAATGGAATTGATCGCGTAAACCTTTGCCAGGCTACATGGTCTCAGGCGGAGATTAACTCTTTTGTAAAGCCGGAAACAATTTGGGATCCCACCCAATATATGAATATGTGGAGTGTAAGTTTCACAAGTTCTAGCTTATTAGGATACGCGCAGTTTCCGTCCAATTCTAATTTAGGAGGTTTAAGTACTATTGGAGGTGAAGCGTATACCGATGGAGTA
Source organism: Chryseobacterium sp. VD8 (assembly GCF_037149975.1). NCBI lineage: Bacteria > Pseudomonadati > Bacteroidota > Flavobacteriia > Flavobacteriales > Weeksellaceae > Chryseobacterium > Chryseobacterium sp. VD8. The sequence continues at coordinate 61,125 of NZ_JBBCQL010000001.1, forward strand.
GTCGCCAATTATGCAACTTTCGGAAGCAGTGATTACAATGTGAATAATTCTTTCCTGCTTGCCGCGCCTTATGATAAAGGGAGAACGATGACCCACGAAGTAGGTCACTTTTTAGGATTGAGACATATCTGGGGAGATAATTCTTCCTGCGTTGTAAATGCTGCCGACAGTAATAAAGATTATTGTCCGGATACCCCTGCTGCAAGCGCTCCTAATTACAACTGTGTAACGGTAGATTCATGTCCTTCCGCTCCTGGAAACGATATGATCCAAAATTACATGGATTATACAACAGATACGTGTATGAATGTCTTTACTGTAAATCAAAAAGACAGAATAACCGCCGTAATGAATAATTCTCCCAGAAGAGTTGAATTGAAAACATCCACAAAAGATATTGCAATACCTTTATTTGCAAATGATGCTGAGGTGAAACTTGAAAGAGAATGCTCCACAGTGAATTGTTCAAGCACAACACAGGCTCCGAAAATTTCTCTTTACAATAGGGGAACAGCTACGATGACTTCTGCAGTAATAACTTATACACTAAATGGGAATGTTCAGATCTACAACTGGAGCGGAAGCTTAGCTCAGGATAAATATGCAATTATTACGCTTCCTATGAGTTCCACAGCTCTGGGAGGTCAGTTAAATATTAACGTAACATCCGTAAACGGAGTTGCAGACCAAAGGACGTCGAACAGCAATATAACCGTAAATTATCTTGGAGCTCCCGTGAGAGTGAATACCAACGTAGTATTTAATCTTCAGTTGGATAACTATGGAAGCGAGACTTCATGGGCGCTGACCAACAGCGCGGGAACCGTAGTTTACAGCAGCCCTGCAAGTGGATACATCGACTCAGGAGCAACACTTCCTGCACTCATTACTGAGAACTGGTCATTAAACCCAGATGAATGCTATACCTTTACCATTAACGATTCTTACGGTGACGGGCTTTATCCTTACGGCGGATATTATAATATCAAAACTCAGGGTGGTGTAACTTTACTTTCAGGATCGCACTTCAGTTCTACGCAGAGCAGATTCTTAAAGGCACAGGTTTTATCAGCCAGCGATCTGGCTAATCCTGAAAATAATATTCAGATATATCCAAACCCAGCTTCGGATGTTCTAAATATTACAAAAGTTTCAGGTAAAGCTAAATATGAAATTTATAATGCAGTAGGGCAATTAGTGAAAGCAGGAAATATTGATAATAATCAGGTGAGAGTTTCTGAACTAATTAAAGGAACTTACATTATTACTGTAAAAGAGGGTAGTATCTCTGAAAACATTAAGTTTGTTAAAAAGTAAATAAACAATATACACTTATAAAAGCTCTGGAATTTTATTTCAGAGCTTTTTTTATGATCTAATAGCTGTTTTCACTTTTGATACATATTTATTTAGAGTAAATCTTAATTGAAAAACAGATATGCTTCACGCCGGAAATATTATTATGGTTTTATGGTAATAGACAAACAATATAATAATGAATATGTTGTTGTTTTGTCATTAATTAAATATGGAATTTGTGATCATTACTAAAGGAAAAGCAGGAAACGATTGGCAATTAAGTTCATTAAAAAATAATAAAAATTTAATCAAATTATTGATGATAAAATAATCTCTTGAAAAGTCCTAAGATTATTTACTTTTTTGTGAAATAATGCTAATATAAAATATTTTTTTAGTTAAAATAGTTATTAATATGATATTATTAGCTGAAATGGCTATATTTGGTGTGTAAATTTAATTTAAAAAGCTATGAAGAAACTTTTTACTGCTTTATTACTCGGTTTAATAGGCGGTTCGGCTATGGCTCAGTGGTCACCCACGACGCCAAAGAGAAGTTCTAAAATGGAATTATCTCTTGAACGGAATTATTATAAGTTGGATATTGATCAGATCAGAACCCAACTTAGAGGTGCACAGGAAATGGGCCCTAACGCTAAACCTGTAATTATTTCATTGCCTACGCTAAGCGGAAAAATTGAAAAATTTGCCGTATACAGTTTTCCAGTTATGGCTAAAGATCTTGCTGAACAATATCAGCTTGGTTCTTATGCCGGAGTGGGAGTAGATGATCCTGCAAAATACCTTAGATTTTCAGTAGCTCCTAATGATTTCCAGTCTATGGTTATCAATAATGGGCAATATGAATTTATTGAACCTACAAAAACGGATAAAACTATTTATTCCATTCATCCAAAAACTAAAAAGAATGAAAATGGTTTTGTGTGTTCTACAGAAGAAGGTCCGGCTGCGCAACATCAAATAGATCAAATGCTAAAAGCGGGTCACTCATTTGCCAATCAGCCAACAGATTTCTCAAAAAATTCAGACAAAAAGTACAGAACGTTAAGGCTGGTAATGTCTACAACAGGAGAATACACGCAGTTCTTTGGAGGAGTTGCAGGAGCATTAGCTCAGATAAATGCGACGATAACGAGAGTAAATGCGGTATTTGAAAAAGACTTTGCCGTTCATTTAAATCTATTAAGTTATCCTGCATTAATTTATCCAGATCCTGCTACCGATCCTTATGATGCTGTTACAAGTGCCTCATCTCCACCTGCTACATGGAATACTTCTCTTAGAGATGTGTTGGCAAATAATGTAGGACAGGCTAATTACGATATCGGACATTTATTTGGTGCTTCCGGAGGTGGAGGTAACGCAGGATGTATCGGATGTGTTTGTCTAAGTCCTGTTGGTACAGGCTATGACTCTGTCGTAGGATATGGTAAAGGATCGGGTATTACTTCTCCTGCAACAGGAAGTACTTTACCGACTACAGCAAACCCGCCGTCAGGTGATAATTTCGATATTGATTATGTAGCTCACGAAATGGGTCACCAATTAGGAGCCAACCATACTTTTGCTCATACAATGCAGGGAAGTCCTGTACAGATGGAGCCTGGTTCTGGTTCTACCATTATGGGATACGCAGGTATCACAGGTACCGCTACGGATGTTCAGCCGCATTCTGACCCATATTTCTTTAAAGGAAGTATTGATCAGGTTCAGGCTAATTTAATTACAAAAACCTGTGATGTAGAAACTTCTATGAATAATAACCCTCCGGTAATTGCAGATTTGCCTACATACAATATTCCTAAAGGTACTGCATTCGTTTTAACGGCTTCTGCAACAGATCCTGAAAATGACCCTATGACGTATACTTGGGAAGAGGTAGATAATACCAATGTGGTTATTAATAAAACAAATTTAGGAACAACGGCTACAGGTGCTACATTTAGATCTGTAAGTCCTACATCTAATCCAACTCGTTACTTCCCTAAATTAGAATCGGTACTTAACGGATACTTGGATAATAGCAATAATACTTGGGAGGCTGTTTCTCAAGTTGCAAGAACAACAAATTTTGCAGTTACCGTAAGAGACAATAGCCCATTTGCAGATCAACAGCAAACAAGTACGAAAACACAACAGATAATTGTTGGAAATAACGGACCATTTAAAATAAATTCTCAATTTGCAAACAGTGCCGCTCCTTCACCAATTACTTGGGATGTTGCAAATACAAATGCGGCTCCTTACAATGTATCAAATGTTAAAATTGATTATACAACAAACAATGGAGCTTCTTGGACGGTACTTTTAGCTTCAACTCCAAATGATGGTTCTGAAAACGTAAGTTTACCATCTTCATTGAATGGACAGACTATAAAAGTAAGAGTATCTGCAATCGGAAATGTATTTTATGCTGTAAAATCAGTTTCTGTAACAGCTTTTGCTCCTTGCAACGGTACTGCTCCGACTTCTATTGTAGCAAATAATATTACAGTAAGTTCAGCAGATATAAGCTGGGCTCCTATTTCGGGTGCTACTTATATTGTAAGATATAAAAAGGTTTCAGAAACAACGTGGACTACCATCAATACAAGTGCTTTAAGTGTTACTTTATCAAATTTACCAGACGGTACAGCTTATGAAGTTCAGATTGCAGCGGTGTGTTCAGGAACACCAAGTCCTTATTCTGCCTCTGTGAATTTTACTACCCTTACAATGGGGACTTATTGTGCGGTAGCTACTAATAATGCTACAGATGACCATATTGCGGGAGTTACTTTAGGAACTATGACAAATACTTCAGGACCAAGCACGTATACAAGTTATGTGTCAAATCCTGCTCTTCAGGTGAACCTTGTTAAAGGCAATACTTACACTTTATCTGTAACAAAAGGTTGGACAAGTTCAGCAGTTCCGGAAATGATTACAGCATGGATTGATTTCAATAGAAATGGTACATTCGAAGATTCTGAAAGAATTATGCAAAGTGCAAATACAGTAACAGCTAATCCTGTAACTTCATCATTCACAGTTCCTGCTTCTGCAGTATCTGGTTTAGGATTAAGAATGAGAATCGGATTATTGTATTATGGTACTTCCGGATATGTTCACAATTATTCTTGTGGAACTATTAATACGTATGGGGAATATGAAGATTATAATGTTGTTGTTTCTGAGGTTCAGTTAGCAACCAGTGATGTAGCAAACCCTAAAAATGATATTCAGATTTATCCAAACCCGGCATCAGATATTTTAAATATTACAAAAGTGTCAGATAAAGCTTCTTATAAAATTTACGGAGCAACAGGGCAGTTAGTAAAACAAGGAAATATTACTGCCGGACAAATTAATGTTTCAGAATTAATTAAAGGCGGATATGTAATTACGATTGAAGAAAAAGGAAAAGATTCTTTCACTTCTAAATTCATCAAAAAATAATTTAAGCCTTATTTAAATAATAAAATCCTCAGATTTTCTGGGGATTTTTTTTGCTTATTACTGTATGTCCAATTTGTATTCCGGATATTTTGTTTTTAATAATATCCAATGAATTAAAATAAGATCAGATTTTCAATTTCGTATATATTGTTTGTTTGGTTAGTTATTCCCAATGCTTTGAATTGAATTGTTGAAAAGTCTGTATAAAAAAAATGGAAATATTTTTAATTTAATAATTAAATTTGTTTAGATTTGTGTAATTAATATATTGAGAAAGTTATGAAGAAAAATTTTACTTCTTTCTTTTTCCTCTTTTTGTTTGCGATTACCAGTGCACAATGGAGTCCCACGACATTTCGAGGGGAAAAGACGAGAGCTAGTTCTGAGATTAAGAACTACTACTCTTTGGACATTTCTCTACTAAAGTCTCAATTGGCGAAAGCTCAGGAAACGGGAAAAAATGCAAAACCCGTCACGATCTCTTTGCCAACTTTAGATGGGAAAATTGAAAAATTTGCCGTTTACAGCTTCCCTGTGGTAGTGAAAGAACTGGCAGACCAGTATCAGTTAGGCTCTTATGTAGGAGTCGGGATAGATGATCCCGGCAAATACCTGAGATTCAGTTTAGCACCGGATGATTTTCAGTCGATGATCGTCAAGGATGGTAAATATGAATTCATAGAACCTGCTGATAAAAACAAAACAGTTTATGGTGTGCATCCAAAAACTGATAAAAGCAATGAAGGTTTTCTTTGTTCTATGAACGAAGATAAGCTGTCTAAGCAAGAGATAGCAAATCTTTATTCAGCAGGGAAGTCATTTGCCAACCAGACAACAAACTTTGCCAAGTCATCCGACAAAAAGTACAGAACCATGAGGCTGGCAATGTCTGTAACAGGTGAATATACTCAGTACTTCGGAGGTACAGTTGCTAATGCTTTAACAGCAATCAATGCTACATTAACAAGAGTAAATGGTGTATTTGAAAAAGATTTTGCATTACACCTTAATTTACAAAATTATCCGAACATAATTTATACAAATGCTTCTACCGATCCATATTCGCCTGCAGCACAGATGAATAACTGGAATTTGGAACTTCAGCAGACTCTTACAGCCAATGTTGGTAATGCCAACTACGATATCGGACACTTATTCGGAGCTTCCGGAGGAGGTGGTAATGCTGGTTGTATCGGGTGTGTCTGTATAGATCCTACAAGTTCCACTTCTCAACAGAAAGGATCCGGATATACTTCTCCTGCGGATGGTATTCCTCAGGGAGATAATTTTGATATAGATTATGTTGCTCATGAAATGGGACACCAGCTGGGAGCAAACCATACCTTTTCTCACGGTCTGGAAAGTGCAGGTGTAAATGTTGAGCCGGGTTCTGGTTCAACAATTATGGGTTATGCAGGGATTACAGGAGCAAATACGGATGTTCAGGCTCATTCTGATCCTTATTTCCATGCCGTAAGTATTACACAGGTACAAAATAACCTTACCAGTAAAACCTGTGATATTGAAACACCGGTTACAAACAACCCTCCTGTAATTGCGCCATTATCAACATTTAATATCCCTAAAGGTACGGCATTCGTTTTAACGGCTTCTGCAACAGATCCAGAAAACGATCCTATGACGTATTGCTGGGAAGAAGTTGATAATGCAAGTGTTACTATTAATAAGAATAACTTAGGAACTACTGCAAGCGGAGCCTCGTTTAGATCATTTAACCCTACAACAAGCCCAACAAGATATTTTCCTAAATTATCTTCTGTATTGGCGGGAGTATTAAATAACTCTAACAATGGATGGGAATCTGTTTCTACCGTTGCAAGAACAACGAACTTCAGAGTTACGGTAAGAGATAATAATCCGGTGCCTACTCAGCAGCAGACTCAGTTTGCCAATCAGCAGATCATTGTTGGAAACGACGGGCCGTTCAAAGTAACTACGACCACAGCATATAATAACGGTGCAACGAACGTAACATGGGATGTGGTAAATACTACCGCTGCTCCTTATAGTGTAGCGAATGTAAAAATTGATTATACTACAGACAACGGAGTAACATGGACGGTAGCTGCAGCTTCCACACCAAATGACGGAAGTGAGTCTCTTAACCTAACGGGTCTTACTCTTGGAGGAACAGTTAAGATCAGAGTAAGCTCTATCGGAAATGTTTTCTATGCAATCGGAAGTTCAACAGTAGCTTCTTTGCTAAACTGTACCGGAGCTGCTCCTACAGGTATTGTAGTTTCCGCTATTACACAGACTACTGCTACAGTAACATGGACAGCAACTGCTAACTCCACTTATATTGTTAGATATCGTCCGGTAGGAAGTACAACATGGATTACTGTGAATGCGGCATCAAACTCTGTAAACCTTACAGGTCTTAGTGACAGCATCCAGTACGAAGTACAGGTTTCTACAGTTTGTAGCGGTGTTCAGGGACCTTTCTCTGCTTCTACGAACTTTACAACTTTAGGACTTACTTATTGTACAATGACATCAAGTAACCCTACAGAAGAATATATTTCTAACGTTACAGTAACTCCTGTAGGAGCTTCTGTAATGAGTAATAACTCTGCAGGTGCTACTTACACAGATTACTCTACTACAGCAAGTGCTTTGGTAAATTTAGTAATCGGTTCTACTGGTAATACAGTTTCAGTTAGCAAGGCTTGGACAGGTACAGTATATAGTGAAGCTGTAGGAGTATGGATCGATTTCAACAGAAACGGAGTTTTTGAAGCTACAGAACAGGTAATGAATTCTGCAGCAAG
>NZ_JBBCQL010000002.1:0-60967 GCF_037149975.1 Chryseobacterium sp. VD8
TCATTCTGGGAGTTTTTCTTATCGGAAAGGTGAGTTACAATGTATTTTTCAATTCGGATATTTACTGGCTTTCGTTTTATCTGTTTTTCTTTATTTTCCTTGCGAAATCTTTGATTTATTTTGGAATTAAATACTTCAGAAGTCTCGGAATCAATCACAGAAATGTTATGTTCCTGAGTGAAAACAGCTCTACAGAAGTTTTAAAGAATATTTTAAAGGATAGACGAGATTACGGTTATAAAATTTTCGACTATCAAAATGCAGAAATAAATGCTGAGGAACTGATTGATTTCTGGAAGACAAACGGAATTCATACTTTATTTATTCCGACTGAAAACAGATATGATGAAAAGCAGGAAAGGGAAATTTTTAAATTGGCTGAAGCCAACAAAGTGCATATTTCTCTGATTCCGAGTATTATTCAGAATAATTTTTTTCTGTATGATATTGGCTATATTCAGACACAACCGATTCTCAATCAGGCAAAATATCCTCTCGATTACTACTCCAATTTTTTACTGAAAAGAACCTTTGATGTTATTTTTTCGGTAATAATTTTAGTGGGAGTCTGTTCGTGGCTTTTTCCGATTATCGCCATTTTAATACGGTCTTCATCGAAAGGTCCCGTCTTTTTTATTCAGGAAAGATATGGTTTTCATGAAGAAGTTTTTAAATGTATTAAATTCAGAACCATGGTTGTGAATGATGAATCTTCCACGAAAACCACTTCAGAGAATGATTCAAGGATTACAACGATCGGGAAATTTTTAAGGAAAACCAGTCTGGATGAAATGCCACAGTTTATAAATGTTCTGAAAGGTGAAATGTCGATTGTAGGACCGCGGCCGCATATGTTGGCTGTTGACGATTATTACAAACCTAAAATCGGAAGATACAGTTTAAGAAGTCTTGTAAGTCCCGGAATTACCGGGCTTGCTCAGGTAAACGGGCTTCGCGGAGATGCCGGAGATGTGGAAGTGGAAATGAACAAAAGGGTTTTAGCAGATGCCTTCTATGTAAGAAACTGGAGTTTTGTGCTGGATCTTGTGATTATTTTAAAAACAGTTTTGCTGGTTCTTACAGGAGATAAAAATGCAAAATAATGTTTTTGGTCTACATTGTGATATACTAAAATTTAATGTTGAAAGTGAGGCTTCGTTCGGGTCTCAACTTCAATCTAATTCAATAAAAAAAGTCTAATTTAGCAGAATGTTAAAAAAGTTTTTTACAGCTGTAGGAGAATACATCCTTCTTCTTGGTAAATCTATTCAGAAGCCTCAGAAAATGAGGGTTTTCTGGAAGCTGTTTATGAGAGAAATAAACGATTTGGGAGTCAACTCTTTTGGGTTGGTGATCTTCACTTCAATATTTGTGGGAGCAGTTGTTGCGATCCAGATGTTCAATAACTTCGATGCTTCATCTTTCCCGATTCCTCCTTCTTTCGTAGGATATGCCACGAAAGCGGTTTTGGTTCTGGAATTTTCCCCGACTATTATCAGTCTGATATTAGCCGGAAAAGTAGGCTCTTACATTGCTTCCAGTATCGGAACAATGAGGGTTTCCGAACAGATTGATGCTTTGGATATTATGGGAGTAAATTCTCCCAACTTTCTGATTTTCCCTAAAATTATTGCCTGTGTAATTTTTAATCCTTTATTAATTGCCATTAGTATTGTTTTTGGTATCGCAGGAGGATATATTGCAGGAATTTTAACAGGAAACTGGACGACAAACGATTATGTTGTGGGTATCCAAATGTATATGCCTAATCTGTTTATTTATTATGCATTTACCAAAACTATTGTTTTTGCCTTTATCATTGCAACAGTTCCTTCTTATTTCGGATATAATGTGAAAGGAGGATCGCTGGAAGTTGGTAGAGCAAGTACACAGGCTGTAGTCTGGACAATGGTATTTATTATCCTTTCGGAATTGTTATTAACCCAATTAATTTTAAGCTGATGATTGAGGTAAAAGATCTTAAAAAGAGTTTTGATGAAGTTGAAGTACTTAAAGGAATTTCAACCACTTTTGATAAAGGAAAAGTAAACTTAATCATCGGACAGAGTGGCTCCGGTAAAACGGTTTTCCTTAAAAGTTTATTGAATGTTTATCAGCCAACATCGGGAGAAATTCTTTTCGACGGAAAAGATATTAACGTAATGACGCGTGAGGAAAAACAACATCTTCGTTCAGAAATCGGAACCGTATTTCAGGGAAGTGCCCTATTTGATTCTTTAACGGTGGAAGAAAATATTATGTTTCCGCTGGATATGTTTACAAATTTAACATTCAGAGAAAAGAAAAAAAGGGTGTTTGATGTTATCGGAAGAGTGCATTTGGATAAAGCCAACCGAAAATTTCCATCTGAAATTTCCGGAGGAATGCAGAAGCGTGTGGCGATTGCAAGAGCTATTGTAAATAATCCGAAATATCTTTTCTGTGACGAGCCCAATTCAGGTCTTGATCCTTATACGTCTAATGTAATTGATGATCTTCTGCTCGAAATTACCAAAGAATATAACACGACAACGATTATCAATACCCACGATATGAATTCTGTAATGACAATTGGCGAGAAAATTGTTTATCTGAGGCTTGGTATCAAAGAATGGGAAGGAAATAAGGATGTTCTGATTACGGCAGGCAATAAAAATCTCATTGATTTCGTTTATTCATCAGAGTTATTTAAAGAACTAAGAGAATATCTGCTTGAGAATAATAAAACGATTGATAACACAATTACAAAAATAGAAGATAATGAAAAAGGCATTTAGTATAGCGTTAATAGGTTTTTCTATGTTGGCTTCCGCGCAGATTTCACTTGCGGGAAAAGCAAATTTAATTTTTCCTACAGGTTCTCCTTCGTGGAAAAATATTAAAGGAACCGTAAATCAGGCAATTGAAGGAGAGGGCAAAAATAATGTAGGTTTCAATATTGGTCTTTCTTTAAAGGCAAATCTTCCTGCCTCGTTCTTTCTAATGCCGGAATTGTATTATACTACTTTTAAAAGTGATTTTACAGATCCTGCATCAAATACCACTTTCGATATTAAAAATAACCGTCTGGATTTACCTGTATTAATCGGGCATAAAGTTTTAGGTGATTTTCTGGGAGTGTATGCAGGTCCGGTAGCGAGCTATAATTTGAGTAAAGAAAATACCTATAACGATTTTCAGGAAAACGCAAAAGACAATTTTACAGTAGGTTACCAGTTCGGAGCTCAGCTGGAAATTAAAAAATTTCTTGTGAATGCAAGATATGAAGGTGCTTTCAGTAAAGATTCCAGAAATTTTATCAACAAAGTTTCCGGACAGGAAATCCGATATGATAACAGACCGAATTTATTTATGGTAGGTGTCGGATATAAATTTTAACTGACGAAAATAACAACTTAATAAAAAAATCCTCAGATCATTAGATTTGAGGATTTTGATTTTCACGACTGCGAAGTTCTGCTTCACGTCTTGCAATTTCTGCCGCCTGTTTTTCCAGATCTTCTTTATCTTTTTGCAATTGTTTAAATTCTTTTCTTTTCTGCTCAGCTTTTATCGCACTTCCTTTACTTACATAGCCTACCATTCCTCCGATAATTAAACCAATTCCGATTCCGCCCAGAATTCCCATGATATGAGACATCTGAAGATCATTTATTGTAAAATTATTAGATGTTAAATAAAACAGCAGTATAGACAAAGCTAAGAGCACAAGTCCGATGATGGTTAAATTTTTCATAGTGTTGTGTTTAAGTGGTTTAAATTAAAAAGCCCTATCAAATTTATTAAAATTCAACAAGGCTTTACTCAAGATTAAAATTTTGTATAATTTACATTTTACCTCCTGCAGCCTTGTAATATTCCAAAGCTTTAGGCAGGTTTTTATTAATATCTGAAATTCTTGTCTCAGGATTCGGGTGAGTAGAAAGGAATTCCGGTTGTCTGGCTCCGGTAGATGCAGCTTCCATCCTGTTCCAGAACGGGATTGCTTCTCTAGGATCGTAACCAGCCATTGCCATCAGATATAATCCCATCTGATCTGCCTCAGACTCCTGATTTCTTCCGTATTTTAATAAGGCTACCTGAGAACCGATAGGGTAAACCTGCTGAAAAACACTTGCCCACTGGGAATTTGAGATAGATCCTCCCAAAATCTGTCCGCCGTACTGTGCAATCATAGCCTGAGAAATTCTCTCATTTCCGTGTCCTGCCAAAGCGTGAGAAACTTCATGTCCCATTACGACAGCCAGTCCGTTTTCATTCTTTGTAACCGGTAAAATCCCTGTATAAACGGCAACTTTTCCGCCCGGCATACACCATGCGTTCAGTTCGTTACTCTGAAGAAGATTAAATTCCCATTTGTAGTTCGCAAGATCTGCAGAACGCCCAATTTGCTGATAATATCTTTCGGCAGCAGACTTTATTCTGGAACCTACACTTACCACTCTTTTTGCATCTGCAGTTCCGGAAATCACTTTGGATTTCCCTAGTGTTGTTTTGTATTCCTGAGCAGACATGGTCATAATTTCCGAGTTATTTGCCAACTGCAGAGAAGATCTCCCCGTAATAGGGTTTGTAGTACAGGCAGCGACCGACAGAGCTATGGCTCCGATTCCAAAAATGTGTTTTATTTTCATAGTGCGAGTGTATAAGTTCAAGCTTTACAATTTTTGTTCCAAAATAATTTTAAAGAATATATTTGCATATAATTTGCTATCTAAATTTAACAATTATTTTAGTAACATGAAAAAGTATATTTCAATCATATGTATTTTTGGATTTCTGATGATCTTTCAGAACTGTTCTTCCCAAACCGCTACCGATTCTCAGAGTGTAACAGCCCTTATTAATTCTGATGATTTTTCTTTCCGTGCAGAAAGAGCAACACCCACCAATTATGACGTTATCAACATTATGAGCTCTATGCCGAATGCTACGGCAACCAGAATTCTGGATCTTTCGGGAAGTAATTATTCTATTGATCTGAGAAAGGATAAACTTGAAGTAACACTTCCTTATTTCGGAAGAGTTTTTAACCCTACTTATGGAAACACCACTCAAAACAGTTACAGATTTACTTCAAAAGATTTTACAGTGACTAAATCTCAAGGAAAGAGAGGAAAATCGCTCATCAAAATTAAAGTAAATGACCAGAGTTCGGTAGATGAAATTAATATTGAGGTTTTCAAAAACGGAAAGGCATTTACATCCATCAGAAGCAACGACAGACAGCCGATTTCTTACGACGGATACATTACAAAAAATGAGGTGCAGAAAGAAAAGCTTTAATTTTACTGCTCAGATAAAAATTTTTCAACAAATAATTTTGCTTCGGTACTGGGATTAGAAATCATGGCTGAAGCATTTTTTTTGTGCTGAATGTAGGCTTCTTCGATAGAATTATTTTTTTTCATCATTGTTAAAATATATTCCTGAACCCAATACTCAAAACGCTTTTCTGCCTGTTGAATTCTTACTTCAGCAAATCTTTCGGTTTTCTTTTTGAGGGTTATAAAATCATTAATTTTATTAAAAACATCGTTCAGACCTTCGTTATGTAAAGCAGAACCCAGCAAAACAGGAACTTTCCAGTCTTTTTCTTTTGGCGGAATAAAATCTAAGGCTCTTTTTAATTCCAGTCTGGTATTTTTGGCCTTCTGAAGATTCTCCTGATCGACTTTATTGATGAAAATAACATCTACCATTTCCATAATTCCGCGCTTGATGCCCTGAAGTTCATCTCCGCCGCCAATTATTTTTAAGAATAAAAAGACATCCGTAATATCGGCAACCAAAACTTCAGACTGCCCTACTCCAACGGTTTCGATGAGAATGTAATCGTAACCTGCCGCTTCGCAGATCATCATGGTTTCAAAAGTTGTATTCGCTACTCCGCCCAAAAATCCGGAGCTCGGGGAAGGTCGTATAAATGCATTCTCTTCTTTGGCAAGTTCTTCCATTCGGGTTTTATCGCCCAAAATACTTCCTTTATTGATGGCTGAACTCGGATCTATAGCCAAAACCGCTACTTTTTTACCATTGGCAATGGCAAGTCTCCCAAAATTTTCAATGAATGTAGATTTTCCGGCTCCCGGAACACCTGTTACTCCTACTCTAACCGAATTTCCCGTGAAAGGCATGATTTGTTTGAGGAGTTCTTCTGCCTGTGTTCTGTGTTCGGCTTTTTTACTTTCGACTAATGTTATGGCTTTTGCGATCAGGCGTTTATTACCTGATCTTATTCCTTCTATTAGCTCTTCTGTAGAAAATTTCATTGTTTCAAAAATAAGGATTAAAGAGTGAATGGTCAATAGTGAATTCATTTCATTTGTCAATTTTTTTAATGCTGAAAATTGACTTTTTTCTTACAAAACCTGCAGTTGGAATTTGAAGGAAAATTCTATGAATTGATGACTGTACACCTAGCCCCGATTGACGCGACATCCTTTTTTTGTAAGGGAAAGAGTAATGGCAAAAAAAGATATAGCAGAAAGCGGGATTAAGCTTCTAAAACTGTAATGATAAAATTGTTTTTAATCACCATTCAAATGTAGTGAGAATTTTCGCTCATTTTAAAAATTCACAATTTACAAGTGAAACGGATTTCACGATTTACACTACTATTATTTGTATTTCTTCTAAATTATGTGCAATTTCATCAATGGAAACGGGAATTTCCTACATTTGTTTGAATAAACAGTTAAAAAACATGAAAAAACTTATCGCTGTAGCATCATTTGCTGCCGTTTTACTGGCTTCCTGTACTCCAAAAGCTTCCACAGCAGCCACTCCCGTAGCTTCCACTTCTACAGCAGAACAAATTGCACAAGGAAAAACAATTTTCGAAAACTCTTGCGGAAGATGTCACAAATTACCAAATCCTGCTTCTCATACTTCGGTTCAGTGGGTAGGAATTATGAATTCGATGGCGCCGAAAGCGAAGCTTACAGATGAACAGCATCAGTGGGTTTACGATTATATCGTATCTGCTAAAAAGTAAATCACAACAAAATATTTTTATGAAGAAACTGATTTTAGGTATTGTTTTAAGCGTTGCGGGAATGTTAATTTCCTGCGGACCAAAAAGTACAGCGGTAACAGGACCGAAATATACTTCATCCGAACAATTGGCACAGGGGAAAACAATTTTTGAAAACTCCTGCAACAGATGTCATAAATTGCCGGATCCTGCAAAACACGACGATCAGGGTTGGATAAAAACATTAAGCAGAATGGCTCCGAAAGCGAAATTATCGGAAGACCAGCATCAAATGGTTTATGATTATCTGATTTCAGCAAACAAAAAATAGGCTTCACATGAAGTCTATTTTTGTTTTTGATTCTTCTTTATATTTTTAACACAAAAAGCGCGAAGTTTTTTGATTTCTAATCTGTTTATTTTTCGTTCGCAAAAGCGTTTCACTCAGCGAATGAAAGCACTGAGAGAAAAAATTGATAAGCAAAGCGGATTGACGATTTATTGTTCACTTATTTAATCACAATTCCTAAACCTGGTTTTGTAGATAAAATAATTTTTCCGTTTTTAACTAAACTACCTGTCGCATAGTCATTTGAGATTAAATTCGCGCCGTCCAGATCGGCATAATCAACAAGTCCGGTAAGATTGCAGGCAGCAGAAATTCCGACGGTAGATTCTGTCATACAGCCGATCATGATTTTGTAGTCTAATTTTCTGGCTTTTCTGATCATTTCCAAAGCAGGGGTTAATCCGCCACATTTCATTAATTTGATGTTGATGCTTTTATAATAGGGAGTTAATTTGTCTAACGATTCTAAATTCTGACAATCTTCATCTGCCATCCAATTGGCAAAGCCTTCTTTTTCTAAAATTTTATAATTATTGATTGGTCTTGGCTGTTCGAGATAGGAAAATTTTTGATTTTCAGAATGATTTTGAAGCCAAATACAGTCCTCATCGGTAAAACTTGCATTGGAATCTAAAGCAATATTTCGGTTTAACTGTAATAATTTTTCAACTTTGTTTTTATCTAAGCCTTTGCATTTCACTTTGAATTTATTCCATGAGCTTTTTTCGATTATTTCAATCTGATGATCGATTTCTCCAACAGAAATGGTAATGGAACTTTCAACTAATTTATCTGACGGAAAATGATTTAATTCAATAAAACTTTTGTTTTCCAGCTTACCGAAAAGATCCCAATACGCACAATCCAATGCAGAAAGTAAAAACGGAGGCAGATTTAAATTCGATAAAAATGTAAAAAAATCTTTCGGATGAATTATCTCCTGACTTTCAATGAGAATCTGAATTTCTTTTAATTTTAAAACAAAACTTTGAAGATCAATCCTGTAATAATCGATGGCTACACATTCTCCGTAACCTTTACATTTCTGATGAGATAATTCTATGAGCAAGGCTTCTCTTTTATCATAGTTCCCGTAAGCAATTGAAAATGTTTCTTTTAAATATAACGGTCTGCGTTCAAATCTTAATTCCATTATTAAAAATACGAAAAAGGAGACTTATTTCGTCTCCTTCTCTTTTTTAGTTTTCTTTTTTTTCGGCATTTTTGATTTGACGAATTTCTTGCGGTCTTTCACCACATTCAAACTGTATTCTGTAAAACAGTATTTTGCAGATTCATCCAGAAATTTCAAAGCATTGGCAAAACTTCCTCTTTTTTCGGAAAGTAAAGCTCTGTAAAACCATAAGGTTGCTTTGTCAATTCCCTTGATTTTCAAAGAATAATGGATCAGTTTTTCTGCTTCCTGATAATCTTCGTTGTCCAGAAGACATTTAATATAATATTGCGGTGTATTAAGATTCGTCACGTCACACTGCATAGCTTCTTCAAAGTACAGTTTTGCCTTTTCATAATCGGATAACATTTCGCTGTAGATTCTCCCCATCAGGCATAGGCTGTCTGCATCTTCAGGATCATAAGACAACGCATAGTTTAATGCTTCCAGACACTCCGGCAAACTGTACGGATAGTTGTCTAAAGCCTCAAAATAGTATTTATTTTTAGTTAAGGTCATTTTTGTAGTTTTTTAATTCATTTTTGAGCTGACTTCTCTGTTTTTTGAATGATTTGTCTTCATAATTCTTTTTGAAATCGGTTCCGGAAAATGTACGGATCGGATTTCCGCGCTGAACATTCAGATGATTGTTCCATGTTTCCTGCATTCTCTTTTGAAGCTGAATGATGTTATGTTCCAGGACTTTTGCTTTAAGTCTTTCAATCGAAAGTTTTTTATTTTCCAACTGTGAACGCGAATCCTGAACGAAAACACTTTGTCCTGTCGGAATATGCGTTGCCCGAACCGCGGTATTCACTTTGTTTACATTTTGCCCGCCGCTTCCCTGACTTCTCGTGGTCTGAAACTGTATCTCTTTTTCATTAAAATTAATTTTATTCAATCCTTCCAGTTCAAAAACGCCGATAAACCAATTGCTTCTTTTATGCAGTTTCCGGAATGTACTTTTCCCGATCCAGCAAATGCTTCCTAACCAGCTATCTAAAAATTCATTAAGATTTCTTGATCGTAAAAGCAGGGTCACCGATTTCAAAGTGAGGTTTTCATCGCCATTTTCACGGTGAATGATTTCGTAATCTATATTGTTATCTTTTGCCTCTTCGAGAAAGGCCTTCAGAACTTTTGCAACTACCCATTGGCATTCTAAAGGTCCTCTTCCTGAGGTTATTTGTATGAGTTTTTCCATTTTTGTAAAATTTTTAAAATTGCCTCTCTGTTTTTGGCTTCTTTAATAAATGTTGGTAATCTTTCTACCATCCGCATTCTGTACGGCAGTCTCGTTCTTAAATCTGATGAAACATAATTTTCCATTTCCAATACATGCTCTCTGTTTCTCGCCCAAAATAATTTCCCTTTAAAATCTGCCTGAAAATAATACGGACAACCGAAAACAGAATCGTGAATTAAACCTTCTTCTTTAGGAAAAGAATTCAAATACTTTTCAGTTTTTGGCTGAATCTGAAATTGAGAATCACATGCATCACATTTTACATTACTGATTTTAGGTTTCTTTTTTAAGTTGCCTTGCTCATAACGAATGGGATGTGCACAAATCGGACAGTAAAGGTTGACAAAAGCTTTGTAAACCACAAGATCTAATGCATTCTTCTGTAAATCGCAGTGTCTGCATTTCAGAGTTGCCTCTTTATAATTGTGTTCATTTTCTACAACAGCATCTTCACCACAATCCGGACAGACTACGAGAAGATTTTCGTAATATTTGAAATGTTGCTGTTTGTATATTTTTTTCATTTCAATCTATTTTGGCATTTCACTTAATTTCGGATGACCAATAGGATTAATTCTTTTCTCCAGTAAATCTTTTGCAGCCATAACTGCCCAACATTTATCGCTGGAATGAATGTTTCTGTAGAACGTGAGCAAAACTTCAGGCTTTACAACGGTAAATCCATTGGCTTCAACAGTTTCAAGATCATTTCTTTCAAAGAAATCGATTGTAATCCTGTGGAATTTTCCGTTTTTCAGCTCAACTGTTTTCTCATATCTTCGGAAATTCTCTTCGCTCTGAAGATGATCGTATCTTGTCCAGACCTTTTGGAAACCTTCTTGCTGTAGGATGATGACAACTTCTGCAACGTTTTCTTTTTTCACAAAAACATCAATATCCTTATGGTCGTGCGCGTGTTTGTATTCCGTATGTCCGGGTTTAGACATAAAATGCCACGCCCAGCCTCCTGAAATAATAATTTTATCTTTTAATTTTTCTAAAATTTCGAGTCCGCTTTGAATCCTGAATTCCGGCCAGACTTCACCGTATCTTTTTATATTATGAGGTGCTCCCATTTCTTTTGTTTTTTGTTGATTGTTACAGAATGATAGTTGCTGGTTAAAAATCTATCAACCAACAACTAAAATTCATAAACTATTTTACCTGTCCATCCTTACAATTCTCGGTTGGAAAGTTCCCAGAATATCCACCAGTTCACTTTGTGCATTCATCACTTCGTTGATGTCTTTGTACGCCATCGGTGCTTCTTCTGCATTTCCGCCCATTAAGGTGACATTCTTTAATTTTAATTCTTTTTTAATGTCATTTTGAGTAAAAAGACTTCTGCATTCTCCTCTTGAATGCGCTCTTCCGGCTCCGTGAGAAGCGGAATTCAGAGAATCCTGATTTCCTTTTCCGCGAACGATGAATCCTTTTGCCGTCATGGAACCGGGGATCATTCCCAATTCGTTTTCATTTGCCGGAGTTGCTCCTTTTCGGTGAACGATTACTTCTTTTCCGTTGTGGATTTCTTTCCATGCAAAATTGTGATGGTTTTCGATCTTTGCTTTTACTCTTCCTCCGACCACTTTTACCAGTCTTCTGTGAATATCGTCATGACAGGCTGAGGCGTATTCTCCAGCCAGATTCATTGCCGTCCAATATTCTAATCCGAGATGAGTATTGAGATCCAGCCATGCAAACTGTTGCGCTTCTTTCGGCAACGGACACTGTTCTGCTGCAACTCTGGAATAATACTGGGCGATTTCTGCTCCCAATCCACGCGAACCGCTGTGCGAAAGAATTCCGAGGTATTTTCCTTTCGGAAGCCCGATCTGTTCGTCTTCTTCCGTAATTTCAACTTCTCCGAATTCTACAAAGTGATTTCCGCCGCCGGAAGTTCCCATCTGTTTGATGGCTTTTCCTTTTAATCTTCTTAAAATCGGAATGAGATCGAAGGTATCTCTGTCGAAAATCTCGTGGTCGACGTGAGATTTGTGGGTTTCGTACATTCCGAATTTTGTATGTTCGGCAAGGGCTTTTTCGTATTTGTCTCTTGCGCCTTCAAGATATGAAATCGGCGTATCCAAAATACTGAGACTCATTCTGCAGCCAATATCCATCCCGACTCCGTAAGGAATTACAGCATTTTCTACCGCAAGAACGCCTCCGATCGGAAGTCCGTATCCGCTGTGCGAATCGGGCATCAAAGCTCCCTGTGTTGAAATTGGAAGCTTGAGCGCGGTGTATAATTGATTTTTGGCTTCATCTGAAATATTGTTTCCGAAAATATTGAATGTCGCCCGATGTGTATTGAGCATCCTCTTTTCAGTTTTCTTGGATGAAAGCAAAGCTTCAGCAATCTGTCCGAAGGTTAAATCTTTTTCAAAATTTTCCGGATTCACCAGAATATCTTTTAAAATGGATTTGACGTGATGGATGTTTTTAGTGGCAAAGTTCCTTTTCATCACTTCCAGCGCAATGTTGACACTCTGGTTGTTCGGATAGCCTAATTTTAATATATCTTTTCCTTTAAGTTTTAAATTTCCCATTGTTTTTTGTTTTAATTGTCTTCCCAAATGACAAGGCATTTCTTATCCTGCCAGAATTTTTCTAATGTCATATTGGGATTTCCTGTTACTTTAATGGTAAGAGGACTAAGTCTTACACTGAGTTTATGAGATCTGCTTCCATACGTTCCTATGTCTACCATCTCATTACCCAAGAGTGTAAGATTTTTATTTTTTAAATATTTATAAATAGCAGGAATCTGTAAATCTGTTCCTCCCGTCATTTCCGCATGTGGATTCCGTAAGGCTTTGGCTGTATGAATAAGCTCTGATAAATCTTGTGGATGATTTTCGAAATGTTCTTCATAGCTTTTGTAATAGATGATTTCCAAAGCATCTTCCTGCGCTACAAATTCATTGTTTATAAAATATCCGATCTGCCAGTTTTCGCCATATTTACGGTTCCAATCCTGCTGTCTTTTCTGCTGCTGTTTTATATTTCCTGCTTTTCCTATTTTTCTTTCTGCAACTTTCCAGGTCATGCTTACTTTTTGTTGTTTAATGATTTATCTGAAAAATTAAAATTCTCCGTCTGTAAATATTTCTGCGATCTCTTCTGCGGAAATCCTGCAATGAAAATATTTTCTCACGTTAGTTTTCCTTTTGTATTTTTCCCTCCATTTATTGGGTTTCCCATAAATATTTTTATGAATAATTCCTATTACTTTGTGCTGATTTAAATAGGAATCTAATGCATTATATTCTCTTTCTAAATCCTCATCTAAAGGTTTATAGTGTGTAATCATATTGGGTTTTACTCTCAATACAAATCTCCACGGCTCGATGAATTCATAATATTCTTTAATCAGTCTTTTGTTATGAGCGTAATATTCTCTTTTTACAAAATACTGCCTTTCGCGTTCCGTTAAACCAAACTTCGGATTATCCCATTCCCAGGGCAGAACATTTGCTGTTTTTTGTTCTTTTTCCACGTATATTCTCCGTCCGGATTTTCTTTTCTTTTTTAGAAATTTTCGGGTGTCGGAGTACATTTCCGTATTGATTTTCTTTAAAAGATTTTCGAAGAAATCGCCGTCTTTTGAACGTTTTACATCATCTCTCACAACAAAGAATCTTACAAATCCTTTCTGGTAAGGTTTTTCCAGCGGAATGATCGGAATATTCCTTTTCTGCTTCCAGACTTCTCTATGACGTTTATATTTTTTACGTACTTGTTTTTCTACATCTTTTCTTATAATTCTTTTTCTGCTTCTCAGACTTCTTATCCGGAAATACAGAAGGTTATCTTTTTCCAT
Source organism: Chryseobacterium sp. VD8 (assembly GCF_037149975.1). NCBI lineage: Bacteria > Pseudomonadati > Bacteroidota > Flavobacteriia > Flavobacteriales > Weeksellaceae > Chryseobacterium > Chryseobacterium sp. VD8. Next base: position 13,572 of record NZ_JBBCQL010000002.1, read on the forward strand.
TAATTTAGCATTAGAAGTGAGGTTCAGAAATGTTATTTTCTAAACTTCATATTACATTTCGCCAGGCAAAATATTGGCTGACTTTATCTAAACCTCATAGGTTTTAAAAACCTATGAGGTTTCTTCAATGGCATCTCTTTCTAGCCCAGATTGCAGCGGCATCCTTTTTTGTGGCGACCTGCGCTTCGCTCCGGTCGCCACAAAAAAGATACAGCGGAAAGCTGGAAATAGCTTCAGATAAAAATCATCTGCTAATTCGAAAGAAATCCTAAATACTAAAAAGATTTTTCGGGAAAACTGTTTTTGAGTTTGAAATATTGCGCAATAAAAAACCCGAAATCTCTACGACTTCGGGTTTTGATATTTCATTGTACTGTTATTCTAAGAGTGTACCAAACCACGAAGCCTCGCCTTTGCAAAAGGCAATCCTACTGTTGAAAGCTGATTGGATATGAACATTGCTTCGTTGTTTTTAAATGGTTAAACTTTATTTTACGTTGCAAATATATACATTTTTCTGAATATCAAAATTATTTTTTAGTTTTTTATTAAATCTATAATTCTTTTTTAATCGAAACTCCTTTTTTCATCCATCTCTTTTTCTGAATTAAAAGATAAACTGACATAAAAAATTAAATTTATTTTACTAAAATAAATAAAAAGGTACAATATTTGTCTATGTGTTTTTACATCTTAACAAATAATATTATGAGAAATTTCTTTAAACCTCTACTATTTTCGGGAGTTGCCATGCTGTGCATTATCTCCTGCGACGACAATGATGACAACATGATGACTGAGAAGACCACGTATGAACTGGTTTCTTCAGACAGTAATTTAAGCAGTTTAAAAGCTGCCATCGACAAAGCAGGTCTTTCTGCAACCCTTAACCAAAGCGGAACTTTCACATTATTCGCCCCAACAAATGCCGCTTTTGCAACTTTTTTACAGGCAAACGGATATGCAAGTCTTAATGACGTTCCTACGGCGGCATTAAAAACTTTGCTGATGAACCACGTTTTGAATTCTGAAGTAAAAGCAGCAGCAATTTCTACCGGCTATGTTTCTACTCTTGCTATGGGATCTGCTTCTTCCACAAGACCGATCAGTATGTTTATCAATACGAATGGCGGCGTAAAAATTAATGGGGTATCGAATGTTGTTGCCACAGACATTGATGCCAACAACGGAGTGATCCACAAAGTAGATGCGGTAATCGGTTTGCCAACTATTGTTACTCATGCAACGGCAAATCCTCAGTTTACGTCTTTGGTTTCTGCTCTTACAAGAAGTGATATGCCAAATTTTGTTGGAATTTTAAGCGGAACTGCCAATTCTCCGTTTACGGTTTTCGCACCTACCAACACAGCATTTTCTTCTTTGCTAACAGAAATCGGAGCGGCTAATCTTGCAGCCATTCCAAAAACGACTTTGGAAAATACTTTGAAATACCACGTCGTTACCGGAGCCAATGTAGGATCTAATAATCTTACAAACAATATGATAGTTCCAACTTTCCAGGGTGGAAGTTTTAAGATTACCACAACGGGCGGTGCAAAAATTACAGATAACAACAACAGAGTTTCTAATATTATTGTAACCGACGTACAATGCAGCAACGGAATTATCCATGCAATTGATAAAGTTTTGCTACCCTAATTGTTTTTTTTCATATAATATTTAGCAAAATAAGCTGCCTCATTTCTGAAGCAGCCTATTTATTATCGTATTTTTTAGCTCTTAATCTTTAGATCCCAGATCATCCATCGGGTCATCCATTCCTTTAATGATATTGGAATGATAAACTCTTTCTGATCCTAAGAAGTAAATATTGTGTCTTGCTTTTGCAATAATTCCGTTGTATTCCTCTTCCGTCATTCCTTCAGGAATATCTGTTTTTTCTTCCGCTGGTTTTCTGTATACCTGCAAAGCTCCGTTTTTATTCAGGATTGAATTTGCAGAAACGGCCTCTTCCAGATTATCCGCATATACAATCACATTGTTTTTTCCGATGCTGTGCTTTCTGTACGCATCAAGCATTTCATCATCATGCGCAAAAGTATATTCGAAAAATCCTTTGGTCTGCTCATCTTCCTGATAATTATCCGTTGACAGTCCGCTTTCAAGGTTTGATCTGGAAATAATGATATTTGCATCGTCAAAACCGTTGTTTTTTAAATCTTTTTTAATTTCTTCTGTATCTACCGTTACAGGAAATACCGAAACTACTGTATAAGCCATAATATTTTGTTTTTTGATTATGGATTACAGTACAAAAGCTGTGCAACTTATCGGCTGAAAAGGTTAATTTAATTTAAAAATTTATCCAGAATATCTACTGCACACTTCGGAAGATTGGTTCCCGGACCAAAAATAAAATCGGCTCCGTTCGCATACAGGAATTCATAATCCTGCTGCGGAATTACCCCTCCCACAACAATGGTAATATCGTCTGCTCCGAGTTTTTTAAGCTCCTCAACAACCTGTGGAACCAAAGTTTTATGACCTGCTGCCAAAGAAGAAACTCCCAGAATATGAATATCATTTTCTACCGCCTGTTTTGCCACTTCTTCCGGAGTCTGGAATAATGGTGCCACATCCACATCGAATCCCATATCTGCAAATGCGGTTGCGACTACTTTTGCTCCCCTGTCGTGACCGTCCTGTCCCATTTTAGCGACCATTAATCGCGGACGGCGTCCTTCTTCCTCCTCAAATTTCTGAGTAAGGTGTAAGGCTTTTTCAAAATATTCGTTTTTCCCTGCGTTCATGGCGTAAACTCCTGAAATTGTTCTGATATTGGCTTTGTATCTCCCGAAACTTTCTTCCATCGCATCGCTCATTTCTCCCAGCGTTACTCTTCTTCTTGCCGCTTCAATACATAACGCCAAAAGATTTCCTTTTCCAGATTTGGCACTTTCACGGATCTTATTTAAAATCTCATTCACCGCCTCAGAATTTCTTTCTGCTTTTATTTTATTTAATCTTTCAATTTGCTTTCTGCGGACTTCTGTGTTGTCGATATCTAAAATTTCAATGGCATCCTGCTTCAGGTCTGATCTGAAAGAATTAACCCCGATGATAAATTCTTCACCACTATCAATTTTTGCCTGTTTTCTCGCTGCCGCTTCTTCAATCCTCATCTTTGGAATTCCGGCTTCAATGGCTTTTGTCATTCCGCCTTCCTGCTCTACCTCATCGATGTATTTCATGGCTTCTTCAATCATCTGCTGCGTAAGACTTTCCACTAAATTACTTCCCCCCATCGGATCTACTACATCGCAGATTCCGCTTTCCTGCTGGAGAATAATCTGTGTATTTCTTGCAATTTTTGCTGAATAATCTGTAGGAAGGGCAATGGCTTCGTCCAAAGCATTGGTATGAAGAGACTGCGTTCCGCCCAGTGCAGAAGACAATGCTTCAATTGCTGTTCTCGTAATATTATTAAATGGTTCCTGCTCCGTTAAAGACCAGCCTGAAGTCTGTGAGTGGGTTCTTAAAGCTAAAGATTTCGGATTCTGAGGATTAAACTGCTTTAATAATTCTGCCCAGATATATCTTGCTGCCCTCATTTTGGCAATTTCCATAAAATGATTCATCCCGATTGCCCAGAAAAAGGAGAGTCTCGGTGCAAAATCATCGACATTCATTCCTGCTTTTATTCCTGTTCTTACATATTCCAATCCATCGGCAAGCGTGTAAGCCATTTCCAGCACCGGAGTTGCTCCTGCTTCCTGCATATGATAACCGGAAATTGAGATGGAATTAAACTTCGGAATATTCTGAGAAGTATATTCAAAAATATCTGCGATGATCTTCATGGAAGGTGCAGGCGGATAAATGTAGGTATTTCTCACCATGAATTCCTTCAGAATATCATTCTGAATGGTTCCTGAAAGCAAATCCTGAGAAACGCCCTGCTCTTCTGCCGCGACAATATAGAATGAAAGAATTGGCAGAACTGCTCCGTTCATCGTCATGGAAACCGAGATCTGATCCAAAGGAATTTCATTGAATAAAATTTTCATATCCTCCACAGAATCAATCGCTACTCCCGCCTTTCCAACATCGCCCACAACTCTCGCGTGATCGGAATCATATCCTCTGTGTGTCGCCAGATCGAAGGCAACGGAAAGCCCTTTTTGTCCCGCCGCCAGATTTCTTCTGTAAAAAGCATTGGATTCTTCTGCCGTAGAAAAACCTGCATACTGACGGATCGTCCAAGGTTTCTGAACATACATTGTAGAATACGGACCTCTTAAATAAGGCGCAATTCCGGGAGAAGTCTGCGTTAATTCCTGATTTTTAACGTCTTCTGCCGTATAAGAAGATTTTAACTGCAAGCCATCTTTCTCAAAAGGATAGACCTCTGTTTTCTTTTCGGTAATAGTGAATTGAGGAGTTTTATTCTGAACTGCCCTTCTCATAATTTCAGATTTAATAGATGGCTAAAATTACACATTTTTGAGGGAATATTTTTTTAAATAAAAAAAGCGAAACTGCAAAACTGCAAAATCGCTTTTTATGTACTCATTAATCGTCATTTTCCAATATCAATTAAAGAAATAAGTCAAAACTACAAACAACAGCTATAACCTTCTTCTGAAATTTAATGAAAGTGAAAAACTTTTCCTATCTGTAATGGCGGTTTTCATATCTGTACGTTATATTCTTGCGTCAGTAAGTTATATTCTCGCACCCGTATTTAATATTCTTGCACCAGTAGTTAGATTCTTGCGTCAATAAGTTAGATTCTTGCACCCGTATTTAATATTCTTGCACCAGTAAGTTAGATTCTTGCATCAATAAGTTAGATTCTTGCACCCGTATTTAATATTCTTGCACCAGTAAGTTAGATTCTTGCACCCGTATTTAATATTCTTGCACCAGTAAGTTAGATTCTTGCACCAATATTTTATATTCTCGCGTTTGTAAGTTATATTCTTGCACCAGCAGGTTTATTTCTTTTGTCTTGAATGAAGATCTGTACAATACTACTGAATCAACGTAGTAATGAATAATACATTAATTCAGTAGCTGTTCTCATGACTTATTTAGAATCTTAAGCAGAGAATTTTTATTTCTGTAGTTTTTTAATCCCCATTTCATACAGCGCAAAAGAAATCAGATCTGCATTTTCTCCGATCACCTGTTCTGTAGATCTTCCGGCTCCGTGACCTGCGTTTTTCTCAATTCTCAGTAAAATCGGGTTGTTACAAACCTGTTTTTCCTGTAATTCTGCACCAAACTTAAAAGAATGTGCCGGAACTACCCTATCATCATGATCACTGGTAATAATCATGGTTGATGGATAACACGTTCCTGCTTTTACATTATGAACCGGAGAATAAGATTTTAAATAGTCAAACATTTCTTTGTTGTCTTCCGCAGTTCCGTAATCATAAGACCAGCCTGCTCCTGCAGTGAATTTATTATACCTCAACATATCCAGAACGCCCACTCCCGGAAAGGCAACCCTGGCTAAATCCGGACGCATCGTCATTGTTGCTCCTACCAGCAAACCGCCGTTTGATCTTCCTGAAAGTGCCATAAACTGTTTGGAAGTATAGCCTTTGCTCTGTAAATATTCTCCTGCAGCGATGAAATCTTCAAAAACATTTTTTTTCTGCATTTTTGTTCCTGCATCGTGCCATTTTTTACCGTATTCTCCACCACCGCGAATGTTCGGAACGGCATAGATTCCGCCATTTTCCATCCAGATCGCATTTACCACAGAAAAGGCAGGCTGTAAACTGATGTTAAATCCTCCGTAAGAATAAAGAATCGTAGGATTTTTACCATTCAGCTTTGTTCCTTTCTTATAATTAATCATCATCGGAATTTTAGTTCCGTCTTTTGAAGTGTAGAAAACCTGTTCAGAAACATAATTTTCGGGATTGAATTTCACTTTTGGCTTCTGATACACTTCCGATTTCCCTGAATCTGCGTTAAATTTATATGTTGTTCCGGGAGTGATGTAATTCGTAAAAGAGAAGTACAATTCTTTCTCAGTTTCCTTCCCTCCGAATCCAGAAACGTTTCCTTTTCCGGGAAGAGAAATTTCACGGATCAGTTTTCCGGTTCTGTCATATTGTTTTACCTGATCAATCGCATCAATCATGTAGGTTGCAAAGAAATATCCTCCTCCTGTTGTAATGCCTAAAACATTTTCGGTCTGGGGAATAACATCTTTCCATGTTTCGGGAGCCGGATTTTTGATGGAAGTTTTTACCAGACGCATATTCGGAGCATCTTTATCCGTAAAAATATACAGATCATCACCCTGCGTATCAACAATGCTCACATTGATATCAAAACCTTTATTAATCTGAACAAAATCGCCGCCTTTTTTAAGATCTTTAATGTAAAGTTCATTTCCGTTGGTTGCGTTGGCTGCGGAAATAATCAAATATCTCTGATCTTCGGAAACTCCCGCCCCTAAATATCTTCTCGGTGTTTTGTCTCCTCCAAAAATTAACTGATCTTCAGATTGTTTGGTTCCCAGTTTATGAAAATACACTTTGTGTTTATCCGTCATTCCGGAAAGTACCGTTCCTTCTTTTGGCTTGTCATAGCTTGAATAATAGAAACCTTCATCACCCTGCCATGAAATTCCGCTGAATTTTACATCAACCAAAGTTTCATCAATCTGCTTTTTTGTAATTGCATCAATAATGATGATTTTGTTCCAGTCGCTTCCTCCTTCTGAAATGGAATAGGCAGCCAGATTTCCTTTTTTGTTGAAAGAAAGCTGTGAAAGTGAAGTGGTTCCTTTTTCAGAAAATTTATTGGGATCCAGAAAAACTTCCGTTGCCTTTGTTTTATTGTTTGTTCTGTACAATACAGACTGCGCCTGCAATCCGTCATTTTTATAATAATAGTTATACTCTCCTTCTTTGAAAGGAGCCGAAATCTTTTCATAATTCCAGATGTCTCTTAACTGATTCCTGATTTCGTCTCTGAAAGGAATTTTCGAAAGATAATCCTGACTGTGTTTTACCTCATCATCTACCCACTTTTTCGTGGCTTCAGAATCGTTCTCCAAATCTCGGTACGGATCTGCAACGGCAGTTCCGAAATAGGTATCGGTTTGTGTTCCTTTAACTGCTTTTGGGTAATTCATTTTTTGTGCATAAAATGTCGCCGAGAAAAGAACTCCGGCTGTTAGTAAAATGGGTGTGATTTTCATATTAAGCTATTTTCCCAAAAATAAGGAATCTGTTTCGAATAAAAAAAGCCGTCTGAAGACAGCCTTATATGATTAATTGAGATTTCTCAGATAAAATTCATTCATTTTCCAGTTCAGTTCCTGCGGTCCACCGTTCCAGTAATAAATATTTTCTCCAACTTTCACCTGATATAGATTGAATTTCTGTTCTGTAGAAACCAATTTGTCCGCTTTTTTTATTTCGTTGGTAACATCAATAAGGTATTTCTTCATTTCTCCTGCACCAATATTTTTAATATCTCCCATATTGAGCATCAGGTTATGAGAAGGCACATTAAAACTCGCTTCATAGGTCACCTCAGAAAATCCGTTTCCTTTCAATCGTTCATCATTTATGATTTTAATTTCTTTCACTCTGTATTTTGCATTGGCAAAATTCTGCATCAAAGCACTGAAATAATTTTTAACCTCAACCGAACATTCAGATGCTACGTTTACAGGAAGACCCGCAAGAAAAAGTTTCGTATACTCATCAATCTTTTCGTTGTAGGTGTCTTTAAGTTTCATTTTGTGGGTACTTTCTTTCCCAAGAAAATTAATAAGATAGCTGTTCAGTTCTTTTACAGACTCATCATCATATTTTACAAAAGAATTAAAATAAAGATTAAAAACATTCTCAGGTTTTAGAATATTTTGGGATTTTAAGCTCCCAAAAGAGAAGAGAAATATTGCCAGACAGACAATGTTAAGCATTTTCATAAGTACGGTACATTTTCAGTTTTAGTGTATAAAAAAACTCCTGAACCATCAAGAGTTAATATAAAAATACATTATTTATACCATGTAAACAGATTTTCACAGAATTATTTTTAAACAAGCATTACACACAAGATGTAAAATACTGATTAAAAGAAATTTAAGCCAACAATATTTTAAACATTCAGTTAAGCTCAAAATAAAAGTCTCCGAAATACTCCGGAGACTTAAAAAAGATTTTATGGTAAAGATTTTATAAACTTTCTTCTTCGCCTTTCATTTTTTCGGCGTTTTCTGCCATGATAACGGCATCGATCATCTCAGAAATATCTCCGTTCATGTATGCATCTAAGTTATACATAGATTTGTTGATTCTGTGATCGGTAACTCTTCCCTGAGGATAATTGTACGTTTTGATCTTTGCAGAACGGTCTCCCGTAGAAACCATGGTCTTTCTCTGCGCTGCAATATCTCCCTGCACTTCCTGCAACTTGATGTCGTACAATTTCGCACGAAGCATTTCCATCGCCAGTTCACGGTTCGCTAACTGGGAACGTGCCTGCTGACAAACCACCACCAATCCTGAAGGTTTGTGCGTAAGCTGAACTTTAGTTTCCACCTTGTTAACGTTCTGCCCTCCTGCTCCACCGGAACGCGAAGTCTGCATTTCGATATCTGCCGGATTAATTTCCACATCCACTTCTTCAGCTTCCGGAAGAACCGCAATGGTAATGGCAGAAGTGTGAACTCTTCCCTGAGATTCTGTTTCCGGAACACGCTGTACACGGTGAACTCCGGATTCGAATTTCATGATTCCGTACACGCCTTCACCTTCCACTTTCATGATGAGTTCTTTATACCCTTTCGCCGCTTCGTTAGAATCTGTAATCTCGTGTCTCCATCCTTTCGTTTTGAAATACATGGAATACATTCTGTAAATGTCTTCCACGAAGATGGCTGCTTCATCACCTCCTGTTCCGGCACGAAGTTCCACGATAACGTTTTTGTCATCTGCAGGATCTTTAGGAATTAATAAAACTTTTAATTCTTCCTCCAGTCCCGGAATTTTTTCCAGCGCTTCGTTTTTTTCGATTTTTGCCAGTTCCACGAAATCTTTATCAGATCCGTCAGCAATAATTTCGTCGGACTCTTCAATGGTATCCAACGCTCCTTTATATTGATCGTAAACTTTTACAATTTTCCCCAAATCGCTATATTCTTTGTTCAAAGAAGAATATCTTTTTTGGTCTGAAATAACATCAGGCTGTATAATAAGGTCTGCCACCTCATTATATCTCTGTTTTATAGCTTCTAATTTTGGAATTAATGATTTAGACATTATGAAAATTTTGTGGGTGCAAAGATACGGATTATTAATTCAATTTTAAAACTAATAGTTTGTCATCCTGAACGAAACATATGCGTATTGAAGAATCTTTTTTAACGAAATGTTCGCAATAGTTTTTGAATTAACCGCTTTCTCAAGCGCAAAGTTCTCAGAGTTTGTCTTTTAAATGATGATGATTTCGTTCGCAACGGCGTTTCACTCAGCAAGTGATAAGAACGTTTAAATGATTCTTTGTGAATGATACCTTCTTTAAATTAAGACGTCTCAAAATGATTTTAAAAAATATAATTCTACTATCACTTGCTGAGTGAAACGTCGTTGCGAACGGATTCTTTTCAAAGCTAGTCCAATTATCCTTGCGAACATTGCGTTAAAAACAATGATTAATTGTAATAATTTAACGTCAAGATTTACAAATCAAAAGTTCAAGTAATATTCTTAATGATTCAATTTTTTAACGCAAGGTCCGCTGAGACTTTATTTTTAAATAATTGCAATTACTTTTCGGTCGCAAAGGCGTTTCACTCAGCAAGTGATAAAAATGTATAAATGATTTCTTCGTAATAGCTTCTTGAAATTAAATCGCCTCAAATGATCTAAAAAATATATTCAGCTATCATTTGCTGAGTGAAACGCCCTTGCGAACATTTTTTTTCAAAGCTAATTCAATTACCCTTGCGGACTCTGCGTTAAAAACAATGCTTAATTGTAATAATTTAACGCCAAGATTTACAAATCATAAGTTCAAATTCACAAAACTTAACTTCTTAAATAATCTTAATGGTTCAATTTTTTAGCGCAACGTCCGCAAAGATTTTCTTTTAAATGATTGTAATTACTTTTCGGTCGCAAAGGCGTTTCACTCAGCGAATGATAAAATGTATAAATGATTTCTTACGTAATAACTTGTTGAAATTAAATCGCCTCAAATGATCTCAAAAATATAATTCTGCTATCACTTGCTGAGTGAAACGCCGTTGCGAACATTTTTTTCAAAGCCAGTTCAATTATCCTTGCGAACCCTGCGTTAAAAACAATACTTAATGGTAATGATACCTTCTTTAAATTAAAACGTCTCAAAATGATTTCAAAAATATAATTCTGCTATCATTTGCTGAGTGAAACGCCCTTGCGGACGGATTCTTTTCAAAGCTAATTCAATTACCCTTGCGGACTCTGCGTTAAAAACAATTTGTAATTGTTTTACAATTAATCTAAATCAACGGATAATTTCTTATCAATTAAATACAAAACAATTCCCACAGCAACAATTCCTAATCCGATGATGCTTTCTTTAGGATTATGAATCAACGTGAAATACAAAATGTATATACTGAATAACAAAAAAACCGTCGGAAAAATATAAAACAGATTGGATTTAAATATTTTCCGGTCTTCTTTTTTTATGAAATATGCCGTAGAAATTGCCAGAGTGGCAAATAACTGCAGAATAAAAGCGGTATAAACAAAGATCTCCTTAAAACTTCCCGTTAAAATTATCAACGTTGCAATCACGGCATGGGCAAAAATCGCACGGACAGGAATTCCCTTTTTATTTCCGACCGATAGAGATTTCCAGAGTCTGTTTTCTTTTGCAAAAGCCTGCGTCAAACGGGAACCTACCCACAAATAACCGCTGATTGTAGCGACTAACTGTAAAGCAATAAAAATATTAACTATTTTACCGAAAGTATTTCCCAGCATATTATTGGCGGCTTCCCCCATCACATCTTCTTTTCCCGCCAATTGATTTACCGGAGCATGTTTCAGCATGATAAAATTAACCAAGAGATAACAAACAGTTACGAAAACAGTTCCTACAATGAGTGATTTCGGTAGGTTTTTCTGAACATCTTTTATTTCTCCCGCAATGTAGGAAGCAGAATTCCAACCCGTGTAAGAATACGTTACAAAAACCAAAGACGTGGCAAAAGCAGGAAGCATGATTTCTTTCTGCCATGAATCATCAAACTTCAGGCTGTTTCCGATAGCTTCCGAGTCTGAAATTCCGATTCCTATAATGATGAGAACAATGATGAACGCAATTTTTATCAGTGTAAAAAAATTATGAAATCTGCTTGAAGCTTTTAAGCTGAATGACAAAAAAACGGAAACCAGAAAGATGATTCCGATGGCAAAGCTGTTTCCAAAAGAAACATCGAAAGCAGAAAGGTATTTCGACATTGCCAAAGCAGCCAGTGCAACGGGAGATGAGAAACCGATGATGAGAGAAATCCAGCTTACCAGATAGCCTAAAAGCGTATGATAGGTTTCTTTCAAATAAATAAAATCTCCGCCGTTCCCTTTGAAATGCGAACCTAATTCGGCATAGCAAAAGGCTCCGAACAAAGCAAGAATTCCTCCAATGAACCAAAGGAGGAATATGCTGTAAGTATTCGTAATGTCGGTAAGCTGAAAACCGAGTGTTGTAAAAATTCCGGTTCCGATCATATTCGAAACAACAATTGCCACTGCGGTTTTCCAGCCGATCTGATGTGAAGTTGAATTCATTAATTAAAATGTAAAATTAAGCCTTCCGAAAAAATAGTTTCCGAGAGTTCCCATCTGCACCGGAGCATATTTGAAAACCCCAAAATACGAATTTTCATAAATCTGAAGATCCGGAAAGACATCAAACACATTATTAGCTCCGACGGTTAAGTTAATATTTTTTGTGAAATCATATCCTATACTCACATCGGTTATTACTTTCGGATTAAATTCCTGAACTCCTCCAAACGGATATCCGTCACGGATTACTTTCCCGAAGTAAGTATTTCTTACCAGAAAATTAAATTTTCCGACTCCGTAATTCAATCCTAATGAAGCTTTGGTTTTGGGAGACAGGCTTTCGATGATATTAATCTGATCCGGTCCGAAAAATTCATTCTGCGGTGTCTGAAGATTAGCCGGGAAATGAAAATCTGTAATTTTTGTTTCGGTATAATTTCCGGCAAGATTGATATTTAAATTGCCTCCTCCAATTTTCCAGTCGTAGGCAACTACCAGATCTACTCCTTTGGTTTCCGTATCCACGGCATTGGCAAAAAATCTTCCGCTTTCCACCCCATAAACCGCCAATCGGTCGTCTGTAATATTACTTGTAATCACGATCCGGTCTTTTACTTTAATTAAATATCCGTCAACCGTAACAGAAAGTTTACTTATCGGCTTTAAAGTAAATCCTACGCTTCCGTTCACCGAAGTTTCCTGTTTTAATTTGTCGAAGCCAAGTGCTTTTGCGGCTTCGCTGTCGTTGTTAAAAATTCCTTTGGTAACAATTGAATTTCCTGTGGTGGAAATATCTGCATAAGAATTGTTAAAATACTGCTGCTGAAGAGATGGTGCTCTGAAGCCTGTTCCCACCGCAGCACGGATTGCATAATTTTTTGCAAACTCATATCTTACCGCTAATTTTCCGTTCAGTGTACTTCCAAAATCTGAATAGTTTTCGAATCTTCCGGCAAGATCTACATTTAACTTCTTATCCAGATCATAAGAAACGTCGGCATACACCGCAGTTGAATGTCTGGATTTTGAAAGTGCGTTTTGTGGTGAAAATCCAATAAACGACTGAGCTCCTCCTGCTCCGGTGATATTATCCGGATTAGCAGTCGCCGTTACAGGATTTCCGAAAATATCATATCTCATATAAGAAGCCTGATCTCCAGCTTTGATGTCGTACTGCTCAAACCTGAATTCTCCACCGAATGCAACATTAAAGTTTCTGATGTTTTTTGAAACGTCAAGATTAATTGTATTCTGAAGAAAACTGTGTGCTCCCGCATAAAAATCTGTTGGTGACTTAGCTCCTAAAGATGCATTGACGGTATTGCTTACATCATAATTGAATGTATTGCTTCCGAATGTATTGCTAAGATCAAAAAACCAGTCGTTTTTATTATATTTTGCTCCGATTGCATAAGAAATGTCATAGATTTTCGAGCCTAAAGTCGGCTGAAAACCGTTCGGATAAATAGAATACACATTGTTTGAAGTTTCGCTAGGCAATCTTCTGAAACCGTAACCCTGCCCTTCTTTGATACTGAAGCCTCCGAAGGAATATATTTTAAACTGATCGTTCAAAGGATATTCGGAATTAAAAAATAACTGCGCCTGCTTTATTTTTGCATCGCCGATCTGGAAATTAAAATCATCCCGTGTTAAACCATTGGCAAGAATTTTCTGATCGTCCAGCGCTTTTGCAGCATTAAAATCCGGAGCAAAATCATACGCGAAATTATCTCCGTAAATATCGAGATTATGATTCTGCGTTCTTGTTGTTTTTCCTCTTTGGTTTAATTGCAGGGACAAACTGATATAACCGTCTTTCTTCCCTAAAGAAGTTCCGTAGTTCGCTGCTGCCTGATACGTTTCACCATCATTTCTTCCGGAAATTCCGTAATTAAGGCTGGCTGTTCCGCCGAGATTCTTTTTAAGGATAATATTAATAACTCCTGCAATGGCATCAGAGCCGTATTGCGCCGCTGCGCCGTCTCTCAGAACCTCAATTATGTCGATTGCGATTACCGGAATAGTACTTAAGTCTGTTCCTACCGAACCGTTTCCGACTGTATTCTGATAATTAACTAAAGAAGTAGTATGTCTTCTTTTTCCGTTAACGAGAACCAGAACCTGATCGGGCCCCATTCCTCTCAAAGTAACAGGATCGATATGTTCTGTACCGTCTGAAGCCGATTGCCGGACTGAGTTGAAAGACGGGATAACATAATTCAGTAAATCCTGAACGGTAGTTTGCGGTGAAGACTGCTGTATTTTTTCGATGTTGATGATGTCTACCGGAACCGGAGTTTCCAGTTTTGTGCGTTTTGCATTTCGGTTTCCTACAATTACGACATCTTCTATCTGCTGTTCTTTTTCCTGTGCCGATAAAAATCCTATTGCCAAAAGGAGTACGCTTACGCTGAGTTTTTTCATTCTATTCAGTGCTTTAAAAAATTAATTTAAATGGTTTGCCGAAACAAACATAAAGACCTTCAAGAAGCTGGAATTCATACGGAATACTGACTCACTTATCTTCCCCCAATCGGGTTGGAATTAGCACCTTTTCATCAGAAAATGTAGGTTGCTAAGGTTTCTCTGGGCCAAATCCCTCCACCTTTCTCGATAAATCTACTGCAAAAGTAGACTAATAATTTTAATCTGCAAAAAAATTTGGAATTTGAATTTTTCAGAGTCATAAAAATTGTGAATAAGATGTGGATAACGCGTGAATTACCTATTAGCAATGCGTGAATTGGATGTTAGTATAGAAAAATTAATTGTCGATAAATAATTTTTCAATTGTGAGTAAAATATGAATAACCTATGAGTAAGGTATGAATAAGATATGAAAAACCTTCTTTTTTAATGTGGAAAAAATTGTGAATAAGGTATTGAAAAGCCGTTAGTATCATATTAACAACCTCTATTTTTACTGCGGATAAAATATGAATAAACAAAAAAAGAGACCGCTTTCGCGATCTCTTATTATAAACTTTTGAAGTTATCCACAGGTTATTTTACCATCATTTTCTGAATCGAAACTCCCGTATCTGATTTTAAATGAACCAAATACGTTCCTACCGGATAATTTGTTTTTAATTCGTAGGTACCGTTTTCATTATTCAATTTAAATGAATCCATTTTTTTACCGCTCATATCATAGATAAAAATCTCTCCGTTCTTCGCTTTGTGGTAAATTAATTTTGCCAGACCATTTTTCACAGGGTTATCCACAATCTGTAAAGAAAGCTTATTTTCAGCATTCACATCCACTGCGGATAAACTTCCCACATAATTTCCGAAAATCCTGAATTCTCCCGGCTGTAAAGTAATCGGAGCCGTTGTAGATGTTATATTAGATAAAGAATTATCCATTAAGTTCTGCCATTGCCCAACATATGGGAAATACGGAACTACACTCTGAACAGCCGTTGTATAATTTGCCAACACGACCACATTTTTCACTCCGTTAGTAATTGCGTTGTCGTACACATAAATCCTTGTAATTAATCCATTCGGATCATTTGCCAGATTATTTGATTCTACAGTATATGTTTTTGATTTGAAAACAGGATATACATTTCTTAAATTAATGATCTTCGCCCAGGTATCATAAACCGCTTTTCTGTTCACATCCGTATCGTATCCTAAAGTAAATGCAATTGGCTTTTCGTCGGTTCTGCAACCACTATTAATGGTTCCGTTTGCACATCTGTTGATACTGAATTCATAACCAAGCTCTCCGAACTGCCAAATCATTTTAGGACCGGGAATCGTGAAGAACGTTGCTCCGAAAGCTTTCATTCTGTCTAAAGCAGTATTAAGATTTTTAACATCATAGCTTCCGTTTACCGCTCCATAAGCAAGATTTTTAAACATTAACCTTTCCTCATCGTGACTTTCTCCGTAACCTACCGCTCTCATTTCAGAGAATCCATGCAGCGTATGATTCATTCTGTCGAAATTACTGTTTTCTTTATACCCCATTGTATTCTGGTTATAAGATCCGTTCTGGTTATTCCACATCATCACTCCTTTTCCTTCTGCAACTCTGTAGTTTGCCCACTGCTGCTCTTCCGCATCGGTTCCCAAATGTTCAAAAATCATGTAAGAATTCGGATCAAGAGCCCATTGCTTGTCTGCATAATATTTAAGGATATCAACTCTGTCCTGCTGATAAGCGTTTGTACAGGCTTCGTCGTTTTCAGAACAGCTTTGTGTAAATCCTTTGGTTAAATCCCAACGGAAACCATCTACATGATATTCCGTTAACCATTGCTGAAGACATCTTTCAACGTAATATTTAGTTGAAGAACTTGTATGGTTAAAATCATTAAACACATTATAAGAGTGTTTAGGAACCTGATTGAAGTAAGGATTATTGGCAGCGATGTCTCCATAACCATCTCCATCCGGATCAATATTCCAGAGTCTTGCGAGCGGAGAACGTCCGGTTGCATGATTGAAAGCAATATCCAGAATTACAGCAATTCCATTCTGGTGACACAGATCAATAAATTCTTTGAATTTTTCCGGTGTTCCGTACGCTTTATCCAATGCATAATGGAAAGAAGTATTATAACCCCATGAAAGATTTCCTTCGAACTCCATGATAGGAAGCAATTCAATCGCATTAATATTCAGATTTTTAAGGTATGAAATCTTATTAATTAAAGACTGCCAGTTTTTTTCCTGCGTAAAGTCTCTTAACAACAATTCATACACCACAAGATTTTCTTTTGCCGGACGCTGGAAATTCGTAACCTGCCAATTATAAGGAGTCTGCCCTGTTTTAAACATAGAAACCTCAAAACCCTGCCCAGCCGGAAACGCAGGTAAGTTAGGATAAGTTGTAGAAGAGATATACTGGTCATCGTAAGAAGACAGGATCTGTGGAGAATACGGATCTGCCACTTTTCTTAAATCATTGGTTCTGTACTGGAAAGTATACAATTGCTGAGGTGTTAATCCGCTTAGTTCAATCCAGTATAGATCCGGATTTGTTGTGTCTCTTTTCATTAAATAAGCATCATTCACCGCCCAGTTATTAAAACTTCCGATCACATGAACGAAATTTTTAGACGGAGCATACAAAGCCAGTCCCACTTTTGTGTTATCTGTAGGATGATAATTAATCCCTTGTCTTATCCATGATGGAATCGCCTCAGAAACCACATTTCTAGGAACCTGAAAAATAAAGGTAGAACTCTTTGAATTCCCTCCCTGCGTTGCGATCAATTCCATATTGGCATCTCCGGTTACCGTGTAATTGTAAGAATATGAAGTTGAAGCCGTAGAAGTCGAATTTACAACAGTCCCGTTAGCTTTAAGCTGAAAAGTTGCATTCACATTGGTGGTAGCCGTGATGTTAATAGAATTCCCCGTCGGAACAGACGTTAAGCTGTTTGCAGCAGGATTTGTCATCGTTAAATTAAGAATTCCTACGTTGACAAAAATATCCGGACTCGTCTGATGCGCACCGGTTTTATCTTTCAGTAAAAAGCCAAATCTACCGATTCCCGTTCTTGCGTAAAAAGTTGTGGGTGTAAAAGACAATGAATAAGTGTCTGTCGCAGCGTTATAACTTAATCGATTAAGTTCATTGGAATTGTTCCAACTCCCGTTTGTCGGGCAATCCTGACTGTTCTGATAATTGGTATCCAAAGACCATGTCCAGATATAAATAGCATTGTTTGAAACTCCCCACGCCGATTCATCAATCTGATTTCCGGGTACGGTTAATGTTATTGCATCCGTTTCATTAAACGGATTCGGGGTAATTGTATAGCTGATCTGCCCAAAGACATTGGCTAAGATAAACAACAATATACCGGAATAGAATTTTTTCATATAATTCGTCCTTTTAAGTTTAATTTAATACTAAAGTAATTTATTTTTTGAAAAATTTTCACCTTTTCATAAAAAAACAAAACTTTAAGTCAATTAAATACTATGCTTAGAATAATACCTGACAGGTGAATTATATGCACAAAAAAACCACTTAAAAAATTTAAGTGGTTTATATATGTTGTTTTGCTTTGATATTGCTTTCTCAGAATTCAGGTGAGAAAACAATGACAATCAATTAATGATGTCCGTGTCCGTGACTATCGTGTAAGAAAGGTCCGTTTCCTTTAGGATTGCTGTAGATTACTTCTACTCCTTTCTGCTCATTCAGCTGCTTGCTTCTGATATCTTCCGGATTGAAAGGTTTTACTTTTCCGAAATACTCTTTCAAACCTTCTGTTAGCCACATTGGAATTACCAACCCGAAGAACATGAAGATACACCAAAATCCTACAAGGAACATTGTAATGAAGAAAATTGTCCAAAGGAACTGGTAAAACGGCCAAAATGCTGATAAAATCGTTATCATTTTCTTAAAGATTTTAGGCAAAAATAGGACTTTTTATTTTTTTACACAAAAGATATACGTCCTATTTTATTATTTATTTTGATTTTAAACTAATTAGTGCGCAAGATCTGCAAAGAAATCATTCCCTTTATCATCCGTAATGATGAACGCCGGGAAATCTTTCACTTCGATTTTTCTTACGGCTTCCATTCCTAACTCCGGAAAATCTACCACCTCAACAGAAAGAATGTTGTCTTTCGCTAAAATAGCAGCCGGACCTCCGATGGAACCTAAATAAAAACCTCCATATTTGTTGCAGGCATTGGTAACATCTTTTGTTCTGTTTCCTTTTGCCAACATAATCATACTTCCGCCGTGGCTCTGGAATTCATCTACATAAACATCCATTCTTCCCGCAGTAGTCGGTCCGAAACTTCCTGAAGCCATTCCTTCCGGAGTTTTTGCAGGTCCTGCGTAATAAATCGGATGATTTTTAAAATATTCAGGCATTGGCTGTCCTGCATCCAGTAATTCTTTAATCTTTGCGTGGGCAATATCTCTGGCTACGATTAAAGTACCGTTCAGCTTCAGTCTTGTTTTGATCGGATATTTTGAAAGTTCTGCTAAAATATCAGACATCGGCTGATTCAAGTTGATTTCTACGGCTTCTTCCAAATGCGGCGGTGTTGCCGGTAAAAATCTTTTCGGATCCTGTTCTAATTGCTCTAAGAAAACTCCGTCTTTTGTAATTTTTCCTTTGATATTTCGGTCTGCTGAACAGGAAACTCCCATTCCAACCGGACAGGAAGCTGCGTGACGCGGCAATCTGATTACTCTGACGTCGTGTGTTAAATATTTTCCGCCAAACTGGGCTCCGATTGCACTTTCCTGACAGATTTTCTGAACTTTCGCTTCCCACTCCAAGTCTCTGAACGCCTGTCCTGCTTCATTTCCTTCTGTCGGAAGATTGTCGTAATATTTTGCTGATGCTTTTTTAACCGCCGCTAAATTGGCTTCCGCAGAAGTTCCTCCGATTACCAAAGCCAAATGATAAGGCGGACAAGCAGCCGTTCCTAAATCTGAAATTTTCTCTTTAATGAATTCTTCCAGAGATTTTTCGTTCAGTAAAGATTTTGTCTTTTGATACAAGAAGGTCTTGTTTGCTGAACCTCCTCCTTTTGTTAAAAATAAGAATTCGTAATAATCTCCCTTTTTAGCATAAATATCGATCTGCGCCGGAAGATTGGAACCTGAATTTTTCTCATCAAACATCGTTAAAGGAACCACCTGAGAATATCTTAAATTTCTTTTCTGGTACGTATTGTAGATTCCTTTGCTTAAATATTCTCCGTCATCAACGCCTGTGTAAACGTTTTCTCCTTTTTTACCCATTACAATTGCAGTTCCGGTATCCTGACACGAAGGTAAAGCTCCTTCCACAGCAACCGCTGCATTCTGTAATAAATTGTAAGCTACAAATCTGT
This sequence comes from Chryseobacterium sp. VD8, assembly GCF_037149975.1. Taxonomy (NCBI): domain Bacteria; kingdom Pseudomonadati; phylum Bacteroidota; class Flavobacteriia; order Flavobacteriales; family Weeksellaceae; genus Chryseobacterium; species Chryseobacterium sp. VD8. The sequence continues at coordinate 33,188 of NZ_JBBCQL010000002.1, forward strand.
CGTTGTCCGTAGCTTCAGGATCGTCGATAATTCTTCTTAAACTTTCAAGATGGGAAGAACGGAGCATGAAAGAAACGTCTGCCATTGCTTCTTCCGCCAGAAGCTCAAGACCTTTCGGATCAATGGTTAAAATTTCTCTGTCTCCTAATTTTTCAACTTTTACGTAGTCTGAAGTCAATTTTTTGTATACCGTATCATCCTTTAGAATCGGATACGGATCCTGATATCTGAAATCCATTTTACTTTTTTCTTTGGGTGCAAAAATACGGCTTACTCAAAAATGCATGAGTAAAATCAGTAACTTAGATTGATATTTATAATGATTATAAATTGCGAGGGTTTTCTTTTCTCATTAACTTTATATAAAGATATTTTAACCACAAAAGACGCAAAAGCTTTTAAACACTTTAGCTTTTTAAGTTTAATAAATAATGTTTTAGAAGAACACATTAGTTTTAAAAATCTTCGATTTTCATTTTGTGAAATTTGACATTTTTAAATTTAATAAATCTCTGTGCTTTTGGGGTTAAATCAAAACTAAACAAATTTCAATCACATGAATTACAGAATAGAAAAAGACACGATGGGAGAAGTGCAGGTTCCTGCAGATAAATTTTGGGGAGCCCAAACGGAACGTTCGAGAAACAATTTTAAAATTGGTCCGGAAGGTTCCATGCCTCATGAAATGATCGAAGCTTTTGCTTATTTAAAAAAAGCTGCTGCATTTACCAATACAGATTTAGGAGTTCTTTCTGCTGAAAAGAGAGATATGATCGCTAAAGTTTGTGACGAAATTTTAGAAGGAAAACTTAACGATCAGTTTCCTTTGGTGATCTGGCAAACCGGTTCGGGAACACAGTCGAATATGAACGTAAATGAAGTGATTTCCAATAAAGCACACGTCAACAACGGTGGAAATTTAGGCGAAAGATCGGAGATTCATGCGAATGACGACGTGAATAAATCGCAATCTTCCAACGACACTTATCCAACGGCGATGCACATCGCGGCTTATAAAAAAGTGGTGGAAACTACTATTCCGGCTGTTGAAAAATTAAGAGATACTTTAAAAGAAAAATCGGAAGCGTTTAAAGATATTGTAAAAATCGGAAGAACACATTTGATGGACGCAACGCCTTTAACGTTAGGTCAGGAATTTTCAGGGTATGTCGCTCAGTTAAATTACGGTTTAAAAGCATTAAAAAACACGTTACCTCATCTTTCTGAATTGGCTTTAGGCGGAACTGCGGTGGGAACAGGATTAAACACTCCTCAAGGTTATGATGTAAAAGTGGCGGAATATATTTCAAAATTTACGGATCTTCCTTTTGTAACCGCAGAAAACAAATTTGAGGCTTTGGCGGCTCATGATGCGATTGTAGAATCTCACGGAGCTTTAAAACAATTAGCCGTTTCTTTGTTTAAAATTGCTCAGGATATCCGATTATTAGCTTCCGGACCTCGTTCGGGAATTGGAGAAATTCATATTCCGGAAAACGAACCGGGATCATCTATTATGCCCGGAAAAGTAAATCCTACCCAAAATGAAGCAATGACGATGGTTTGCGCTCAGGTTTTAGGAAATGATACGACCATTTCTTTTGCGGGAACACAGGGAAATTACGAACTGAATGTCTTCAAACCTGTGATGGCTTATAATTTTTTACAGTCTGCCCAACTGATTGCCGATGCCTGTATTTCTTTTAACGATCACTGTGCAGTCGGAATTGAACCCAATCGTGAGAGAATTAAAGAACTGGTTGATAAATCTCTGATGCTGGTAACAGCTCTGAACACACACATCGGTTATGAAAATGCTGCAAAAATTGCTAAAACCGCCCATAAAAACGGAACTACCTTAAAAGAAGAAGCGGTGAATCTGGGACTTTTAACCGCAGAACAGTTTGATGAGTGGGTAAAACCTGAAGATATGGTGGGAAGCCTGAAATAAACTAAGAATTAAATTATTAAATATTGTAAAACCGCAGGATAAGTTTGTCCTGCGGTTTCCTGTTATATATGAATGTTACGTGTTTTTACCATTTGTAAGCAAGGCCAATAACCAGAGCTTTGTCATTTTCAAATTGGTTATCCTTGAAAAAATTGCCGAAATCTTTCTTCACGAAAATGCTAAAATCGCTGTAAGAAACGGTAAACTGCGCTCCGTAAATGAAAGGATTCACCTGATAATTCCCTCTTTCTCTCTGGCTGATTTCTTCGCCTTTAATAATGTTATTAGTAGACATTCTTACTCCTCCATAAACATTGGCACCTACTTTAAAACCTTTCTGATAATCTCTGTACTGGACATCCATTCCTGCACTTTTCAGTTTAGAAAAATTATACTGTAAACCCAAAGGAACGATAACGTAGCCTGTCCGCAATTTGCTTTTGCTTAAATTTTTATCATACGCCGAAAGATAAACATCCGAATTCATGTCTTTGGCAAAAAACCTGTTATTATCAATGTTTAAGGTTCTCCATGAAAATCCAAGTCCGGAAATTAATCCCCAATGACTGGTTCTGCTGAACTGATAATTGAATTTCAGCCCAAATTCAAGATTTCCCGCGTATCCTAAGTTTTTATCCAGATCATTATCTGCTTTATTGTTGGTGAGCATCATGGCTCCGTAAGAAAAATAGGCGGTGAAGTTCTTAGTCGGACGGAATTTCTTTAGAAGTTTTTCTTTAATTTCTTCGTTGGAAGTTACATCAGAATTCAGAAGAGAATATCTTACCTGCTTTTGAATCACAGAATCCAGATCAAAACCGAGTTCTTCAATTCGCTGATCAATTTTTTCCGAAAAACGATCGGCAATAACCGCCTTTTGTTTGTCGAATTCAGCTTTATCCAGATTTTTAGCCTGAAGAATCATCAGCTCTGCTTCCATCAGCTTTTTTTCTTCCTGAATAATTGAATCAATTTTTCGGGCGTATTCATCTACTTTTTCTTTTACTATCGGGCTTACTTCCGTATCTTCTTTAGGCTGAAGATTTAAGGTAAGATTTTTCTGAGAATAGGCTGTACCTGATAAAAGGCACAATAGTCCCATCATGATCATTTTTTTAATCATAGTATTATTTTTTTAGTTGTTAAAAATTTGAAGTATTATTTTCCGTTCAGATCAATGGTTGCTACATTGCTTTCTTTGGTTTTTTCGATAACGTCTTTATGTTCTACCGAGAAAAGTAATGTGGAAGGATCAACATATCTTTTTCTTTTCCCTTCAGTTTTTACCGAATCTGACTTTGCTATAATTTTTTCAGGCTCGGTTTTAGAAATATTGGCAATAATTTCAGGAGCGTTTTCTTTTGTTAAAGGCATTTGTTTTTGCTCTACAATAATTTGTGACTTTACAGCTTCATTCTTTTTTTCAGCCTGAATATTTTCTGCCGCAAAAGCTTCTTTCTGTTTCGAATCTGAAGTTTCAGGAGACTGTACTGTTTGTTCCTGAGTTTTATGCTGAATATCTGAATTTTTAATTTCAGCAATTACTGTAGATCTTTCGGTTCCTTTACTTTCTTTATTAAAAAACAGAACTGCTCCCAAGCTGAACGTTAAAACCAGACAAGCCGCCACCAAATACCAATTCATTTTTGTTTTTGAGTTTTTTCGTTCTGACTGGGCTTCAATTTCAGACCACAAATTTCTAGAAGGAGTAATTTCTCTTCCTGAAATCTGTTTTTTGATATAATGTTCTATATTATTTTTAGTAGTGTTCATTTTTCAGTGCTTTTTGTTGTTGAAAATAAATTTTTCTCATTTTTTCTTTTGCCCGAAATAATTGTGTTTTGCTTACCGCAACTGAAATCTGCAAAGTATCTGCAATTTCCTGATGCGAATAATCTTCAAGAACATAAAGGTTAAAGACCATTCTATACGCATCCGGAAGTTGATCCAGAAGTTCCTGCGCATTGAAATCAAAAGTGACATCTTCTTCATAAATTTCTTCCAGATAAGACTGACTGATGTCGTCCAGATAAAAAACGGTTTTGCGGCTTTTAATAAAATTCAGACATTCATTCACGACAATTCTTCTCGCCCACCCTTCAAAACTTCCATCATTTCTGAAAGTTTCAATACTTTTAAAAATTTTACAGAACGCTTTGATAACACAATCTTCTGCCTGATACAAGTCTGTAACATAACTTCTGCTGATGCTCAGAAATTTCTTTACATTCTGATCATAAAAAACTTTCTGCGCAGCCGGTTCCTGCCTCTTGAGGCGGCTCAACAAATCATCTTTTTTATTTCCGAACAAAAGCTTCATAATTATTTGTTTCTATTAGTAAGACAATTAAAAACGAAAAAGGTTACACCGTAAGAAATTATTTTTTAAAATTAATTAAAAATATTATTTAAATAATTTTTCATATTTTAGTGACTTATTACAAACAACTATAAAACAAAGTATTATGAAAAATCTAAAAAAAATTCAGAGAGAAAATTTAAAGCAGGTTTTAGGGGGTCATACCTGTCCTGCGAATACGTATCATATCACATATAACGGATATCATGCGTGCTGCCTTCAGATCCCAAGCGGAAATCCCTGCCTTTCTACAAAATGTCTCGTTCCGATGGAAATGTGCGATTCGGAAGTCAATTAAGACTACATACAAAAAGAAAACGGTCAGAAATTTATCTGACCGTTTTGTATTAAAAAAAGCCTAAGCCTAACTTAGCATTTTCTGTGCTTTTTTCACTCCTTCTATCAAAGCATCAATTTCACTGAATGTATTGTAAACAGCGAAACTCGCTCTTACGGTTCCCGCGATATTGAAGAAATTCATAATTGGCTGTGTACAGTGATGTCCCGTTCTTACGGCGATTCCCAGTTTATCCAGAATCATTCCAACATCCGAAGCAATTCCGATTCCTTCAAGGTTGAAAGAAACTACTCCTGTTCTGTTGGCTTTTTCCCCATAAATTTTAATTCCTTCCAGTTCCAAAAGCTGTTTTTGGGCATATTCCAGCAAAGCATTTTCATGATTCTGAATATTTTCCTGCCCTACTTTCAGAATAAAATCTACGGCAGCTCCCAAAGCAATGTTCCCACCAACATTGGGTGTTCCTGCTTCATATTTAAAAGGAAGACCTGCGTAAGTAGTTCCGTCAAAAGAACACGTGGCAATCATTTCTCCTCCTCCGTGAAATGGAGGCAGATCTTCAAGAATCTCCTGTTTTCCGTACAGAATCCCGGTTCCCATCGGAGCATACATTTTGTGTCCTGAAAAAACAAAAAAGTCGCAATCCATTTTCTGAACATCAAGAGTAAAATGAGGCGCAGACTGAGCTCCGTCGATAACGATGTAAGCATTGGTATTCTTTCTTGTTTTGGCAATGATTTCTTCGATCGGATTGATAATTCCTAATGCATTGGAAACCTGATTAACGGAAACTACCTTTGTTTTTTCACTCAGAAATGTTTCAAATACATCAAGCTGAAGAATTCCATTTTCATCCATAGGAATTACTCTTAGCTTCGCTCCTGTTCTTTCACAAAGCATCTGCCACGGAACAATATTGGAGTGATGTTCCAGATAAGAGATGATAATTTCATCATCTTTTTTTAATTTCTGGGTTAAAATATAGGCGATCAAATTGATTCCTTCTGTCGTTCCTTTGGTAAAAATTACCTCAAAATCATGTTCAGCATTGATGAGTTTCTGGATTTTTCTTCTTGAAAGCTCCATTTCTTCAGTCGCTAACTGGCTTAATGTATGAATTCCACGATGTACATTCGCATTGATTTCTGTGTAATATTTATTCCAGATTTCCAAAACGGAATCTGGCTTTTGAGAGGTCGCCGCATTATCCAGATAAACCAATGGTTTACCGTTCACTTTCTGATCTAATATAGAAAACTGACTTCTGATTTCCTGAATGTCAAACATTTATTAACTTTTTAATTAAACTGTTCTTATTTAGAACCCTTCAAATTTACGGCTTTTTTTCGGATTGTAGCTGAGAGTTGATTGTTGTTGGTTGATAGAAAAATTCGATGTGAAATATTCTTTTTACTTTTAATGCTAAGATCGCTGAGAATTTTCATTTTATTGTAGACATTTTTGGTTTGCAAGGGCGTTCACTCAGCGAGTGATAGCTCTGAAATGATTTAAATAAATTTGTTATTTTGAACACAATGGTTAAACAAAGCGATTCAATTATCAGGAATTCAGCTTTTAAGATATACAAAGGCGTTTCACTTATAAAAGATTAACCAAGATTTGAACTCATCATATTTACCTTTTAGTCATAAAAAAACCTGTCAAAAAATTGACAGGTTTTCTATATCTCAATAAGAAATTCTTATTCTGCTGCTGCTTCTGTAGCTTCAGGAGCTGCTCCTTCTTCAGTTGCAACTTCTTCTTCATCGTCATCATCCATAGCTGCCGCACCTCCTTTCATTGCATTTCTAGACATCTTAACAGCTACTACAACTGCGTTGTCCGGGTGCATGAAAGAGTATCCTTCAGTTTTGATACCTCCAACATAAAGTTTGTTACCAATTCTTAAAGGAGTAACATCTACAACGATCTCATCCGGTAAGTTGGCAGGGATTGCTTTTACTTTCAGTTTTCTGAAAGACTGACGAAGAACACCACCAGCTACAACACCTTTAGAACGACCTGTAATTCTTACAGGAACTTCCATGATAACTGGCTTATCGTCAGCTAACTGATAGAAATCTGCGTGAAGAATTTTGTCTGTAATCGGGTGAAACTGAATATCCTGAAGAACAGCCGGAATTGTTTGACCATCAACCTCAATAGATACCGTGTGTGCTTCAGGAGTGTATACCAAACCTTTGAAAGATTTCTCAGTAGCAGAGAAATTCAAAGGAGCTTCACCTCCGTAAACAACACAAGGAACTAATTCAGCATCACGTAAAGCTTTTGTAGACTTTTTGCCCACGCTTTCTCTTTTTGTACCTTGAATTGTAATAGATTTCATTTATAAAAAATTTAAAAAATTGTTTCAAATTAAATTTGCAAACCTCTAAATATCAGTTAAATAACAAACTTACTGCTAATCGACTGATGCTCGTGAACCATCTTCATAACGTCCGCAAATAATGGGGCGCAAGATAGCACTTTTATTTTAGATGACAAATTATTTTTCACAGGAATTGAGTCAGTTACAATAACTTCCAATAATTTTGAGTTCTCAATATTTTCGTAAGCCTTTCCTGAAAGTACTCCGTGCGTTGCCATAGCTCTTACAGATTTTGCCCCTTTTTCCATTAAGATGTCTGCAGCTTTGCAAAGCGTTCCGGCAGTATCAATCATATCATCAATAAGGATAACATTCTTTCCGTCCACATCCCCGATAAGGAACATTTCTTCCACCACGTTTGCTTTTTTTCTTTCCTTATAAGCAATTACCACATCCGCACCAAGGTGACCTGCATAGTTTTTGGCTCTTTTTGCACCTCCCATATCCGGAGAAGCGATGGTAAGATTTGCTAAATTAAGATCTCTGATGTAATCTACGAAAATAGTAGAAGCATACAGATGATCTACCGGAATTTCAAAGAAGCCCTGAATCTGATCTGCGTGAAGATCCATCGTCATAATTCTTGTAGCTCCCGCAGCGGTTAAAAGGTTTGCCACCAATTTAGCACCAATTGGAGCTCTTGGCTGGTCTTTTCTGTCCTGTCTTGCAAGCCCGAAATATGGAAGCACCACGGTAATACTTTTAGCAGAAGCTCTTTTAGCAGCATCAATCATCAGAAGAAGTTCTAATAAATTGTCTGCCGGCGGGAATGTAGATCCAATAAGGAAAACTCTTCCCCCTCTTACGGATTCGTCTAAAACAGGTTCGAATTCTCCGTCGCTGAATGTCTGAAAGTTGATTTTTCCTAATTCTTTCCCATAATTTTGGGCAATTTTCTCTGCCAAGTCCTTACTCGTCCTTGTAGAAAATAGATAACTTAACTGATCGGCCATTTTTACTTTTTAAAGATTTGCAAATTTAAAAAAAAACCACAAGAATTGCTCCTGTGGTTTCTAAGTTTTTATTTATCCTTTTATTATGGGAATTTTACTCCTGAATAATTGTTTGGATTTACCTGTGGTAATGTAGATTTATATTTAGCATTAATTGCTTTAATAAATTCATTCGCAATAATCGCATACCCTCTTCCTGTAAGGTGAACCCCATCAAGAGAGAAAGCTCCTCCTGTTACAAATTTTGCTGTATATCTTATTCCGTCATACAAAATTCCGGATTGGGAATTAAGCTCTACCATTTTAGCATTTGCATCTACAAAAGCAAGTCCTTTAGTATCCGCAATAGACTTAATGGCAGTATTATAGGCTGTCATAGCTGTTACTACGTTTGCTGCTTCTGCTTTTGAAAGTACATGCTGATTTTCTAAAGGATAAGAAATACCATATACATTAATTGAAGCCGGAGCATTTGGGTTGGTAGAACCAATTACTGCTCTCGTTGTAAGAAGGATATAATCTTCTGCGGTTGCCTGTCTCGCCTGTCCGTAGATCTGTCCGAAAGCGGCAGCTGTAGGAGCTCCTAAAGATGGCGTAAGTGCTGCAGTAAGCTGAGCCGACAAATTCGTTAAAGAAACATCTCTGATCAAAACAGGGTTTGATGAAGTAGACGATAATAGATTAATTCGGTCTCCTGCACCGAAAGCGGTAAGCGCCTGCTTAAGCGGACCGTATAAGCTTGTGTTAAGCGTAGTAAGATTAGATCCTAAAGCAGCAGGAGTTAACGGATTGTAAGGAACCGTTGTAAAGAAAGGAATCGCTGTTACACTTGGTATATTGGCAACTACCCCTTTTGCACCGTTTGCCGTAAGAGCCGTTACATAAGAGTTGATACTGGATGCAACTACATTTGGATCAGAAATATCATTAGATCCGTAAGTTGCCGGATTAAGATTCCCATTCTGAAATACTGCAGGTGTATAAGTTGTAACACCTCCTGTTGTCGTAGAGTTCGTTCCTCCACTTGTAGCATAGCTTAAAATATCGTTATTTCCAATCCATAAAGAGAAGAATGTAGGATTTTGAGCTACCGCAGCTGCCACAGGACTTACCCCGGTAGAAAATCTTGCATAAAAAGGATTAAGCATCCCGTAATTAGAAAGACCTAAGTGGAATGATTTTGCACCCGGAACCCCTAAATTCTGATAAGGTGCTCCCGAAGAAATATTATCAAGCGCTGCTGCAGGAGCAGAAGCAACTGGGGTTAAAGAGCCATTCACAACGCTCAGAACCAATTTCCCCGGAAATCCCGGAACATTATTAAACCCTCCGATATTATTCGGCATTAAAGGCTGTTTGAAATCACCTCCTCCTGCAAGCTTCATCTGCATTGCAATCATTGATGGATAAGATTCGTTTTGTCCGTCCGAATAAAGCGCTCCGTCTCTATAACCCGATGTAAGAGAATTACCTAAAGATACATATTTAGAAAAATTGGCTTCTCCGGAAGTTACCACCACGTCCTTTACATCAGTATCAAAGTCGGTATCACAACTTACATTTAGTAATAAAGCTGAGACAGCGAATGTAGAAATTAATATTTTTTTCATAATTCTTGATTAAAAATTAAAATGCGTTATAAGACAAACCTAAACCAAAGTAAAATGCTCTTGCTTTAGCCTGTCCGTAAAAATTATAAAATGCATTGCTTATATCTCTCGATTTTTGAAAACTGTAAGCTCCAGAAACATCTACACCCAGCTTATTGAATTTAAATCCAAGCCCCCCTGTCATCACATTAGCATCGAAAGACGGTGTTTCAGGACTGAAATGAGCGTTATCATAAGGTGATTCGTCATGGTAATATCCAAGTCTTCCAGCAATTTTATCAGTTATCATATATTGAGTACCGATTCTGAAAGCTTTTGAATTATGGAAGTTTTTAGGTGTTATATTTTTTGTAGGATCATCTGCCTGATTTCCTGCCAATGCGTTTTCAAAATCCAATGTAAGTTTATTGTATTTTTCCCAACCGTAATAATTGAAATCTCCGGAAACCTGCCATTTTGGAGTTATTTTATAAGTTACCCCGATCGTATATTCGTCAACCAAAGGAAGAACTGCTTTAAAATTATCCTGTCCGTTAGCATCTAGCTTTACTGAGGAGTACAACGCCTGAGAAATATTAAATGTAGCCTTTCCTTTATCTGCATTCATGTAAACCGGTGATCTGTAAGCAATACTTACATCAAGTTTTTCTTCAGGTCTGAAATAGAAGCCTAGTCCAAAACCATGTCCAGAAGCTTTATCATCCTTTAGATTTAAATTACCTCCTAACTGCGTAACTGCTTTAGTCCAGTCTACAGTTCCTTTAGCATAAATATAACTTGCTCCTACGGACACCCAAGGAGATAATTTCACGGAAACCATTGGCTGAAAATAGAATGCCTTCAACTCAATATTCTGCACGATTTCCTTTCCGGCCCAGTTATCCGGCCACTTTACAGAACTACCGTATGGTGTTGAAAAGTTAAACCCTAAAGAAAGGTTATCTAAAACCTTATAAGCTACAGCAGCGTAAATAGGTGTTCCCATAGGATTGTCTGTAGAATAAGATTCCAGTGTTGAAAGATTCTGGTACGTTACTTTAGAATTGATACCGAATCCACCTGCTGCAACACTTAGTTTTGAAGGAATAAATGACATACCTGCAGGGTTGAAGAACGTTACACTTGCATCTTCAGCGTGTGCACTGGTATGAGCCATTGCCAACTGTTTTACCCCCTGAAGAGAAACTCTGAAGCCTCCTGCATAAGATAATACGCCTGCCAATAAAGCTGTTGATATTACTATTTTTTTCATAGACTATTATTATATAACCCAAATATAAAATTATTTTGGTTACATCTGTTAATAAATCATAAAATTTTAAACGTCAATGCAAAAGAAAATTATGTTTAAAATAATACTTTAAATAAGATCATATCTAAAATTATCATTATTAAACGATTAAGCAGATTTATTTCATCTGCATTTCATTTTGTTTAGTTTTAAACAAAGGGATTCCCGAATATTTGATTATTTTAGACCTCATAAAGATAAAAATCATAAATTTGCAAATTAAATATATAATATATGAGTTGTGGATGTAAGACATCCGGCGATTCTGCACATTCTTGCGGACCCAAGAAAACCGCGAATGGCTGTGAAAATGTAAATACCTGTGGTAATAGTTATAAATTAAGTGTTTTTGACTGGCTTTCTAACATCAACAATCCCGCACCGAACCGATGTGATTTTGTAGAAGTTAGATTTAAAAATGACAGAAAATCGTTTTATAAAAATGTAAATAATATTCCGTTACATATAGGTAGTGTAGTAACAGTAGAATCGAGTCCCGGACACGATGTAGGTGTGGTAAGTCTCACCGGAGAATTGGTAAAGATTCAGATGAAAAAGAAGAAATGTTCTGAAGAATCGGCACTAAAAATATACAGACAGGCCAATCAGAAAGATCTGGAAGTCTGGCAGGAAGCAAGAAAAAAAGAAGATAACGTAAAAATAGAAGCCCGAAAAATTGCACACAGACTGGGTCTTGAAATGAAGATCACCGATGTGGAATATCAGGGAGATGCCTCTAAAGTTACTTTTTATTACACGGCGGATAACCGTGTGGATTTCAGGCAACTGATTAAAGAATATGCCGGAGCTTTCCGTACAAAAATCGATATGAAACAGATCGGTTTCAGACAGGAAGCCGCAAAAGTAGGCGGAATCGGATCTTGCGGAAGAGAGCTTTGCTGTTCCACATGGTTAACGGATTTCAGATCCGTAAACACCAATGTTGCAAGATATCAGCAGCTTAGCATCAATCCTCAGAAACTTGCCGGACAGTGCGGTAAGCTAAAATGCTGTCTAAATTATGAACTCGACAGTTATCTGGATGCTTTAAGTAATTTTCCTTCTTCTTCTACCACTTTGGACACCGAGAAAGGAAGAGCTTTCTGCATTAAAATCGACGTTTTCAAAAAGAAAATGTGGTTTGCTTATGTAGAAAATTCAATTGCATGGTACGATTTTGATATAGATCTGGTTAAAAAACTGATTTCTAAAAATAAACGTGGCGAGAAAACACTTCCGCTGGAAGATCTTAAGCAGCCCGAAACGCCTTTTGCAAGCATTGATTTGATTCAGGAAAATAATGTAGACCGTTTCGAAAAGAAGAACAGAGGAAACAGGAATAAAAATCAGAACAGACCGAATAACAACAATCAGAATAACCAAAATCAGCAAGGTCAGAAGAAGAACAACAACCGACCTGAAAGACAGGAACGTCCTGAAAGAAGTGAAAAATCTGCTGAAAAGCTTCCGAGACAGGAAAAACAGCAACAAAACCCAAAAGCCAATTCTAACAATAACCAACCGAGACAGCAAAAGCCTCAACAACCGAAAGCCCAGTTGGAAAAAGCAGAAGCTGCTACTACAGGCGCTGAAATTGAGAAAAAACCAAACCCGAATAAAAAGAAATTTAAAAAGAAGTTTCCTCCAAAAAAAGATAACAATGCGTAAAATTTTAGGATTATTTACACTTATTCTTTTCTTTAGCTGTAATTCTTCCACCGAAGGAGAAGTTTTTATGAATTCCGTTGATAATAAATGGAACAAGAAAAGTGAACAAAAATTTAATCTTGAAATTTCAGATCCTCAAAATCCGAAAAATATTATATTTGTTGTAAGAAATAACGACAATTATCCTTACAGCAATATAAGGTTCATCGTCAATTTCACCGACCTTCAAAGTAAGAAAAAGCAAACCGATACGTTGAATTATGTATTGGCAAAACCTAACGGAGAATGGCTCGGGACAGGTTTTGGGGACACAAAGGAAACTTTGTTTCAATATAAACTGAATTATAAATTTCCGGCAAAGGGAAAATATGAAATCGGTCTTACTCAGGCAATGAGAAACGACAACCTTACGGGAATTGAAGACATTGGAGTAAAAATAGAAACGGCTAAACCGTAATCATCAATGGAAGTGAACAAACAAAATACTGGGAATAAAGGGAAAACCTTCCCTCTTCCACCTAAAAAGAAAGATACTACCTGGAAAAGGTGGGTAAAATTTATCTGGATCGGATTCTTTGCTTTGGTTTTAGGAATTTCAGGGCTTTTCTTTGCTGTATCGCAAGGTTTCGTAGGAGAAATGCCGGATGTAAAAGAACTTGAAAATCCCGACATTTATGTCGCCTCACAAATCTACTCTTCAGACGGAGTTCTTTTGGGTAAATTTGAAAAGGAAAAAACGCAGCCTATTATTTATAAAGATCTTCCGCCTTACCTAATCTATGCTTTACAGGCTAAAGAAGATGAACGTTTTAAAGAACACTCCGGAATTGATTTACAATCAATTGCGAGAGCTATAGCTTATGGAGGTAAAAGAGGTGGTGGCTCTACAATCACCCAACAGCTTGCAAAATTACTTTTCACTGGAAATGCTTCTCAAAACAGAATTGAAAGAGCATTCCAGAAATTAAAAGAGTGGGTTGTTGCCGTAAGTCTTGAAAAAAGATATACGAAAGAAGAAATCATAACACTGTATTTCAATAAGTTTGATTTCTTATTTAATGCTAACGGAATTGAAATGGCTTCGAAGATTTATTTTAATAAAAAAACTTCTGAGCTTACTTTACCGGAGGCAGCAACATTTGTTGCCATGCTTGAAAATCCAAGAAAAAATAATCCATACAGAAATCCTGAAAGAGCAAAAACAAGAAGAGATGTTGTTTTGGATCAAATGCTGAAAACAGGATATATCGATCAGGCAACCTTTGATAAAGCTACAGCAACGCCAATTACAGTTGATTTTCATCCTATAAGTAATATTACAGAAGGCTATTCCGCATATTATAAGTTTTATCTGAAAAAAGAAATCGACAAATATCTTGACGATTACGAAAAAGAAACCGGTAAAAAATTAAATCTTTATAAAGACGGTTTAAAAATATATGTAACTCTTGATTCCAGAATGCAGAAATATGCAGAAGAGGCAATCAGAGAGCACTTAACGGATCTTCAGAAAAGATTTGATGCCGAACAGAGAGGAAGAAAAAACTGGCCGTTCTATTACCTGAATGACAAGCAGGTGAATGATCTGATGCTTCAGGCAATGAGAAGAACAGGACGTTATAAGCTTCTTAAAGCGGACGGAATGCCGGAAGATTCCATTCTAATGGAATTTAAAAAACCTGTTAAAACATCAAGATTTACGTGGGCTGGAGAAGAAGAGGTAGAAATGTCTCCTTGGGATTCTATCAGATGGCACAAGAAAGTGGCGCAGGCCGGATTGATGTCTGTAATCCCGGGAACAGGAGAAATTAAAGCATGGGTTGGAGGAATCGATTGGCAGCATTTCCAATATGACCACATTAAGCAGGGTAAAAGACAGGTAGGTTCAACCTTTAAACCTTTCGTTTACGCAACTGCAATTATGAAATTAGGTTTAACACCTTGTTCTACGATATCTAATGCAAGCTTTAACAAAGGAACTTATCATGTTCCGGGAAGAGGCGGAATGCTTACTTTAAAAGATGCATTGGCGCACTCACAAAACCCTGTTGCGCTTCGTCTTGCCGAAATGACGGGAACACAGAGCGTAATACAAACCGCGAGAGATTTGGGAGTAACAGAAGAAATCTCCACAAGTTTACCAATGGCTCTAGGAGCTTCGGATATTACCATCTACGAAATGGTTGGAGCTTACAGTACTTTTGCAAACTATGGTAACTACAACAAACCGGAAATGATCTGGAGAATTGAAGATGCCAACAGCCGCGTAATTAAGGAAGTAAATGTAGAACCTAAAGAAGTGATGAATCCGCTGTACGCTTATACCATGATCGAACTGATGAAAGGTGTGGCACAATACGGAACCGCTTCAGGGGAATTGGGAAGAAAAGGAATTTCAAAAGATATCGAAATTGCAGGTAAAACAGGAACAACCCAGAACAACTCAGACGGTTGGTTTATGGGAATCGTACCGAAACTGGCAACCGGAGCATGGGTTGGATGGGAAGACAGAGCCACCCACTTCTACGGAACCGGAGAAGGACAGGGAGCTAAAATGGCATTACCAATCTGGGCAATCTACATGAAGAAAGTATGGGCAGATAAAAGCTTAAAAATCTCTCCAGATGATAAATTCGTAAAACCTTCGGAGTGGAAAGACGGCTGTTCAAACCTTAAAGGATTAGGAGCAGGTTATGGAGATGATGGCGGATTACAGACGCTTGATGAGATTAAAAATCCGAAACCGGCAGATCCAAGCGGACCGAAAACACCGGGTAAAAAAGAAGAAAATGTAAACGAAAACCTGAATACAGGGGAAGACATAGACTTCAATAATAAATAAATTCTTTTTTAGAAATACACAAGACCTTTCAATCATTTGGAAGGTCTTGTGTATTTAATTTATACCTTTGAAGGATGAATATCGAAAATATACTGCAACCCTTTATAAAAAAATTTCCAGGAGATTTCTCAGGTAATACCCTACAGAGAAACACGCCCAAAGTCTTATTCTCCACCGTTGAGCCAGTAGGTTTTAACAACCCTGAATTAATTGCTTTCAACGAAAAACTTTCAGAAGAAATCGGACTTGGAAAATTTGAGGATAAAGATCTTAATTTTCTTGCCGCAACCCATCTACCGGAAAATATCAAAACCTATTCCACCGCTTATGCAGGGCATCAGTTCGGGAACTGGGCTGGACAACTAGGGGACGGAAGAGCCATTCTTGCCGGAGAAATTGAAAACAATTCAGGAAAGAAAAACGAAATACAGTGGAAAGGAGCCGGAGCAACGCCT
This sequence comes from Chryseobacterium sp. VD8, assembly GCF_037149975.1. Lineage (NCBI taxonomy): Bacteria > Pseudomonadati > Bacteroidota > Flavobacteriia > Flavobacteriales > Weeksellaceae > Chryseobacterium > Chryseobacterium sp. VD8. The sequence continues at coordinate 49,004 of NZ_JBBCQL010000002.1, forward strand.
TATTCCAGACACGCAGATGGAAGAGCCGTTTTAAGATCATCTGTTCGAGAATATTTAATGAGTGAAGCAATGTTTCACTTAGGAGTTCCGACAACCAGAGCATTGAGTCTGGTATTTACCGGAGAGGATGTCGTAAGAGATATCATGTACAGTGGAAATCCGGAACTGGAAAAAGGAGCGGTAATCATAAGAATCGCGGAAAGCTTCCTCCGTTTCGGTCATTTTGAATTGTTATCTGCTCAGCAGGAATATAAAACATTACAGGAACTTGCAGATGACACCATTCATCATTACTTTAAAGAAATTTCTTCGGAAGGGATCCAGAAGTACAAAGATTTCTTCGAAAATGTGTGCAGGAGAACGGCAGATCTTATGGTGGAATGGTATCGTGTGGGATTTGTTCATGGGGTGATGAATACCGACAATATGTCAATTTTAGGTTTAACGATCGATTATGGACCTTATTCGATGATGGATGAATACGATTTAAATTTCACTCCAAACACCACCGACCTTCCCGGAAGAAGATATGCTTTCGGAAAACAGGGACAGATTTCCCAATGGAACTTATGGCAACTGGCAAACGCACTTCATCCTTTAATTAAAGATGAAAAATTTCTGGAAGATATTTTAAATGATTACGGAAGCTATTTCTGGGAATCACATGACAGGATGCTTTGCAGAAAATTTGGTTTTGATCAGTTACTAACCAGCGATGAAAAATTTTTTACAACATGGCAAAGTCTGATGCAAGATCTTCAGCTAGATTACACTTTATTTTTCAATGAGCTTGAAAAATATGATGACCAAAAAGATCTCAGACAACAATTTGAAAACGTTTCTTACACATTTTTAAATGATGAAAAGCTTTCGAAACTGGACGATTTTATTAAAACATATCAGTCAAGGTTAGAAAAAAATATTATTTCAAGAGAAAAATCTTTGGAAATAATGCATAAGACCAACCCTAAATTTATTCTTAGGAATTATCTGCTGTATCAATGCATTGAAGAAATTAATAACGGTAAAACCGATTTGCTTACAAAACTGACTCACGCTTTAGAAAATCCGTACCACACCATTTATCCTGAATTTTCAGTGAAAAGACCTTCCGGCTATGATGGCGTTTCGGGATGCTCGATGCTTTCCTGCAGTTCTTAATTTTAAAATCATAAAATCAATACAAAAACTCATCAGAATTGGTGGGTTTTTTATTTTACTTTTGCAGAAAGTTTTTGCAGGTGTCAAAATTCAAAACAAAATTTATCGGCTTTTTTAAATTGCTTTTTCCGTCAACGGGAATTGAACTTATTGTTTTTCTTTTCTTTCTCGTCGCTTACGGATATATGGGATCATACATTGCGATTCATCACAAAATTATCTTTGACGGAAGAATTCCTTGGGATGCATATTTCAGCTTCGATAACAAATCTATTGTAATGACTGGCGGAAGTTTTGAAAGACACCCGCTCTCCTATTATTTTTTTAACTGGATCCGAGAACTGGCTTTACTTTTCTCTAATGGCAAAATGGATGGAAATTTTCGTTTTGCTTTAGCCTGGATGAGTAATCTCGCGGTAAGCCTAAGCGTTCTTCAGGTGTTTAAATATCTCAAGAATATTATCCGGCTTCCTTTAACTTTAAGCATCTTATTAATTTTGTTTTTCGGAGCATTTTCAACGAATATTCTCCTTTCTTTTACACCGGAAAATTTTACCTATACCTTGTTTTTTCTAACGCTATTTAATCATTATTCCGCAATAAAACTAAAAAAAGAAGAGAGAATTCCGGCTTTGGCACTGGCTTTTTCAGGAATTACCATAGGAGGTTTAACGGTAACAAATATTGTAAAAGTCTTCATACCCGTAGCTTTTGAAAAGAGCCTTTTTAAAGACTGGAAAAAACTCGGGAATGCAGTTTTAAGAGGAGTTTTTACCTGCATATGTTTCATTTTGCTTTATCTGAACAGAATTAATTTCAACTACGAAAACATCTTCAGCAAAACCAATGAACAGTATGAAAAATTCTCCAATGTAAATTCTACGCCGACCTGGGATATGATTCTTTCGTACTTTTTTGGCGGAAATATTCTGTTTTCAAATTTCCTGATCCGCGACAAACACAATATGAGCGGCTATCATTACAAAGGGATTATAATGACCGTTTATTCATCATGGATTCCCTATATTTTTATTGCCGTTTTACTGACATTGATTTGTTGGAGTTATTTTAAAAATTTCAGAAATAAACTCGTTCAGGTTTTAATGATTTCATTCCTGTTTGATGTTATCATTCACTGCGTTATGCGTTTCGGACTCCACACTTCTTACATCTACGGAGGTCACTTCGTTTTTATTTATCCTCTATTAATTGGATGGCTGTTTTTTGCTTATAAAGAATCGCCAAAAGTATTGTCGTTTTTAACAGCTGTTTTCATCATTCTGTTTGCTTATCTTATCACGAATAACTATTTAAGAATGACAGAATTCTTTTGGTTTTTAAATAAATTTTATTAAAAATTAAATTTTATAAACATAACAAAAAAGCTGAGAAATAATTTTTCCCAGCTTTTTATTTTGTATGGATAATTTTAAATTATTTTGCTTCCGCACAGAAAATTCTGTACTGCACCGCAACCGCCGATTTAAAATATTCTTTTACCTTTGAAAGATCGGAAGCTGCACTTTGCTTTGTGAAATAACTTCCTGCCAGAATTTTATAATTCGGTCTCAGAGAAGCATCTGTTTCCACCTTCAGGTTAGGGAATCTCTTTCTGAAATAAGCTTTTACCTCATTGGCTTCCTCATTACTCTTCACTGTTGTTATCTGAATTTTAAAGCCTAAAATTCTGGGGTTTTTTCTGCATATTTCAGCGTTGGTAAGCTCTCTGTTAGGAACATAAATTTTAGTAGGTTTTGATGGAGTATAATCCTCATCATCACTTCTTAAAGGAACTGACGAAGCTGTTTTGGAGCATTTATCTTCGATACTTTCCAAAGCAGTATTTACCTTAGCATCCATCGTTATAGTGAGCTCTGTTCCTGATAAAGTATCTTTTTTTACAACCTGTTGTGCATCAACACCATAAAATGCAAGCACAGAAACCACCGAAATTATTTTGATTAAATTTTTCATTTAAACTTGTTTCCGCAAATTTATACAAATTAAAAAATTATACCAAACGTGGTTATTTAGAATAATTACAAATTAAAAGGAAATGACATTTTCCCCTTTCCATATACCGTTAAATTCCTGTTAAATATATTATTTTTGCGGGATTGATTGAATGTTCAATATTTACTAACATAAGATAATTTAAATGATTAGTTGGAGAAAGCATTATAGACAGACGTTGATCGCAATAGGCTTATTGCTATCGACCAGTGCTTCAATTTACGGGCAGGACGGTGATCCTAAGAATGGTGAAAAGCTTTTCAAAGCGAATTGTACTGCATGTCACGCACTAGACAAACAAGTTGTAGGACCACCTCTGAAGGGTGTTGTAGAACGAGTAAAGACGGAGGGTGGTGTAGACAAAGACTGGCTTCACAAGTGGATCAAAAACAACAAGGAACTGAGAGCTTCTGGAGACAAGTACGCCAATGAAATTTTCGAAAAATTCAACAAGACTGAGATGCAGGTCTTTCCAAATCTTACAGATAAGGATATAGACGATATCTTAGCGTACACAACTAATCCTCCGGCTCCTGAAGAGCCTAAAAAGGATGCTACTGCACAAGCAGGCACAACAGACGGTGCACAGGCTGCACCTCAAAGCTCTACAACTACAAACGTAGTAATCATTTCTCTTTTAGCAATCGCTGCTTTATTGGTTTGGATCTTATTAAAATTAAGACAATTAGTAAAACTGGGGCAATCTGAAGACTTAGCTGGTCTTAACGAAACAAGAGTTAAATCCTTCAGCGAAATCTATGCAAAATATCATTATGTAGGAAAAGGATTAATTGCAATTCTTGCGCTTCTGGCAACCTATGGAATCTGGAACTGGATCATGTGGATCGGGGTTTACAAAGGATATAAGCCGGAGCAGCCTATCTATTTCTCACATAAAATCCACGCGGGAGAACAGAAAATCAACTGTCAGTTATGTCACTCCAGTGCAAAATACGGTAAAGTATCTGAAATCCCTTCTATGAACGTTTGTATGAACTGCCACAGAACAATTTCTGAATATAATGCGCAGCACTATATGGAGCCTGGTAAAGACAAGGCTTTCTATGACGGAGAAATCCAGAAAATCTATGCGGCTACAGGCTGGGATCCTGCAAAACAACAGTACACAGGAAAAACACAGCCGGTTGAATGGACAAGAATCCACAACATGCCGGACTTCGTATACTTCAACCACGCACAGCACGTTGTAGCAGGTGAACAGGCAATCATTAATTCTTTCAACAAAAAGAACCCTGACAACAAAATAGATGTTGTATGTAAAGCTTGTCACGGAAAAATCGACACAATGAATGTTGTCCAGATGGCTAACGACTTTACAATGGGATGGTGTATCGAGTGTCACAGAACTACAGAAGTTGACATGAACAACGGTTATAATAAAGAATACTTCAAGAATCTACACGACAAGTTGAAAAAACAGTACCCTAAAGATGGTGGTAAGATTACGGTAGATGCTATTGGAGGTCTTGAGTGTGGTAAATGTCATTATTAATAACTAAAAATTAGAAGTATCAAATGGCTTCAAACAAAATACAATTCAGAAGTATTCACGAACTTAAAGATCCGGCTTTAAACAATAAGCTGGCTCAGAAAGAGTTCCAGGAAGAAATTCCGGTAGAAGATTTCCTTGATGATGCGGAAAAGAACGGTTCTGCTACTTCAAGAAGAGATTTCTTAAAACTATTAGGTTTCTCTACTGCAGCGGTAACATTGGCTGCCTGTGAAGCTCCGGTAATCAAAACGATTCCTTATGTGGTAAAACCGCATGAAATCATTCCGGGGATTCCTAACTATTACGCTTCGACGTATTTCGATGGTTTCGATTTCGCAAGTGTTTTAGTAAAAACAAGAGAAGGAAGACCTATCAAAATTGAACCAAACCCGGCAGCAGGAGATTTAGGTAAAACTAATGCAAGAGCTCAGGCAAGTGTACTTTCTCTTTATGATAATGATAAAGTAAAACAGCCTAAATTTGAAGGAAAAGACGAAACTTTCGACAAAGTAGACAGCTTCGTTATCAAAGGACTTGAAGAAGCTAAAGCTGCAGGTAAAAGAATCGTTTTATTATCCCATTCTTTTGCTTCTCCTACTTTCAAAAAATTATTTGCAGATTTCAAAGCTAAATATCCTACAGCGGAATTAGTAACCTATGATGCTTATCCTTATGCTGCAGCATTAGACGCAGCTCAGGAAGTTTTCGGAACAAGAGCATTGCCTGTTTACGACCTTAAAGGAACGGAATTGGTGGTTGCATTCCAGGCTGATTTCTTAGGAGATTACAACGCAGGAGGCTTAGAATCTTCTTACGCAGTGGCAAGAACTCCGGGAAAAAATATGTTGAGACACATTCAGGTTGAATCCAATATGTCTTTAACAGGAGCAAACGCAGATTCAAGAATCAGGCTAAAACCAAGTCAGGTAAACAAGACTTTAGTTGAAGTTTACAACGCGGTCGTTGGTGGTGGTACTTCTGACAAAGCTGCATCTGAAATCGCAAAAGAATTATTGGCAAAAGGAAGCAAAGCAGTTGTTTTCGCTGATGGTTCTAAAGGAGCTCAGGTTTTAGCTCACTTAATCAACCAAAAATTAGGATCTGTAGCTTTCACCGGGAAAGCCAACTTCTTAAAAGATTTTGACAAAGCAAGATTCGAGGAATTCCTTGGATGGGTAAACGGAGGACAGGTTGGCGTATTGATCGCAAACAATGTAGATCCTATTTACTCTTACCACAAAGGAGAAGATTTCAAAAAATCGTTATCTAAAGTTCCTTATGTAATTGCAGTTGCAGATAAGAAAAATGAAATGTATAAAGCAGCGAAAGCTGTAATTCCTGTAGCCAACTGGCTTGAATCTTGGGGAGATCTTGAACCACAGACAGGAGTATATTCATTAATGCAGCCTACGATCCAGAAAATATACAAATCAAGACAGATTGAAGAATCTTTATTGGTTTGGAAAAATGGTAAAAACAATGCTGCTAATAATTATTATGATTATTTAAAGGCAAATGCCACTTCTATCTTAGGAGCAACTTCTTTCAACAAAGCTTTATATAACGGTATCAATGCTTCTTCAAATGCGACAACATTATCGTACGCAGGAGGAAACGGTGCACAGGCTGTTGCTGAATTAGGAAGTTTCAAAGCTTCAGATTTAGAATTGGTATTGTATACGAAGACAGCAATGGGAGACGGAACTCAGGCAAACAACCCTTGGTTGCAGGAATTACCGGATCCAATTACAAGAATGTCTTGGGATAACTACTTAACAATGTCTCCGAAAGACGCAGAAAGATTGGGTATTGATAACGATCTTAACGCGAGAATGCAGTTAGACGGTTCTCTTGTAAACCTTACTGTAAACGGAGTAACAATAAAAGACGTTCCTGTATTCGTACAACCGGGACAGGCAGACGGATCAGTAGGTCTTGCGCTTGGATACGGTAAGAAAAACTCAGGAGCTACAGCTGACACCGGTGTAAATGCTTATCCTTTATTTGACGGTTCTAACTTAGTAGTTTCTAATGTTAAGATCGAAAAAACAGGAGAAGATCACGAATTCGCAGGAATCCAGCTTCAGAATACATTAATGGGACGTTACGAAATCGCTAAAGAAGTACCTTTGGCTGAGTTCTTAAACGTAGCATTTGATGATGAACACAAAGGATGGAATAAGCCTTTGGAATACCACACCATCAGTGGGGCACTTCCTGCAAGAAAAATCGATCTTTGGGATGCATTTGATGACACCGATGGTCCTCACTTTAACTTATCGATTGACCTGAACTCTTGTACTGGTTGTGGAGCATGTATCATTGCTTGTCAGGCAGAAAACAACGTTCCTGTTGTAGGTAAGGAAGAGATCAGAATGTCCAGAGATATGTACTGGTTAAGAATTGACCGTTACTACTCTGCAAGACAGAAGGTAGAAGTATACGAAGGATTGAAAGAAGGAATGGCAGTTCCTGAATTATACGGAACAGCTTTCAACAAAGAAGGTGGTGCATTGAATCACCCGGCTGATAATCCGGATGTAATCTTCCAGCCAGTAATGTGTCAGCACTGTAACCACGCTCCTTGTGAAACTGTATGTCCGGTAGCGGCAACTTCACACGGTAAGCAGGGACAAAACCACATGGCTTATAACAGATGTATCGGTACGAGATATTGTGCAAACAACTGTCCTTATAAAGTAAGACGTTTCAACTGGTTTACTTATAACCTGAATGACAAGTTCGACTTCAACATGAATAACGATCTTGGAAGAATGGTTCTGAACCCGGATGTTGTGGTAAGAACTAGAGGGGTTATGGAGAAATGTTCTATGTGTATCCAGATGACTCAGACTACTATTCTTGAAGCTAAAAAAGAGAATAGAATCGTGAAGGACGGAGAGTTCCAGACAGCTTGTTCTAAAGCTTGTTCTACAGGTTCAATCAAGTTCGGAGATATGAATGACAAAGAATCTGAAGTGAGAAAGCAATATGCTTCAAACAGAAGATATTATTTACTGGAAGAGATCGGAACAAAACCAAATGTGTTCTATCACACTAAAGTAAGAAACAGAGTAGAAAAATAAAGTTTAAATAATAAATAGGTAAAAAATGTCAGGACATTACGAAGCTCCGATAAGGGAACCTCTAATTATTGGTCACAAAACTTATCACGATATCACGGAAGATATTGCACGACCTATCGAAGAAAGAGCAGGTAAATTATGGTGGATTTCATTATATGCAGCCTTAGTTCTATTCATCTATGGATTCGGATGTATCGCTTACACTATCGGAACAGGTATTGGAGCATGGGGACTAAACAGAACTATTAACTGGGGATGGGATATTACTAACTTCGTATGGTGGGTTGGTATCGGTCACGCCGGAACCCTAATCTCAGCGGTATTATTATTATTTAGACAGAGATGGAGAATGTCTGTAAACAGATCTGCAGAGGCGATGACGATCTTTGCGGTTGTACAGGCGGCAATCTTCCCGGTAATTCACATGGGTAGAGTTTGGGTAGGATATTGGGTATTCCCTTTACCAAACCAGTTCGGTTCTCTTTGGGGGAACTTCAACTCTCCTCTACTTTGGGACGTATTTGCGATCTCTACGTATTTCTCGGTATCAACAGTATTCTGGTTCATGGGATTGATCCCTGACTTTGCAATGATCAGAGACAGAGCGAAAACGCCTTGGACTAAGAAAATTTATACTTTCCTTGCATTCGGTTGGGGTGGTAAAGCAAAACACTGGCAAAGATTCGAAGAACTATCTTTGGTTCTTGCAGGTTTGGCAACTCCACTTGTATTCTCTGTACACACTACCGTATCTTTTGACTTCGCAACTTCGGTTATTAAAGGATGGCACTCTACAATCTACCCTCCTTACTTCGTTGCCGGTGCGATTTTCTCAGGATTCGCAATGGTACAGACGTTATTGTTAGTTGCAAGAAAAGTATGTCACCTTGAAGATTACATCACTATGTATCATATCGAAATTATGAACATCGTAATCATCTTAACAGGTGGTATGGTAACTGTAGCTTACGCAACTGAATATTTCATCGGATGGTATTCAGGATCAAGATTTGAAGATTTCACATATCTTTCTCCTGGTGCAGCTGTTGGACCTTACTGGTGGGCTTTCTGGTCACTAATTATCTGTAACCTTGTTGTTCCTGCTTCTTTCTGGTTCAAGAGACTGAGAACGAATATTATCTGGACATTCATTGTTGCATTAATTATCAACATCGGTATGTGGTTTGAGCGTTTTGACATTATCGTAATTAACCTTTCCAGAGATTATCTGCCTGGTTCTTGGACGATGTTTAAGCCAACAATCATTGATGTGGGAGTATATTTAGGAACAATCGGGTTCTTCTCTGTATTATTCTTATTATACGCAAGAACATTCCCTGTAATTGCACAGGCTGAATTAAAATCGATTTTGAAAATCTCAGGTGAAACTTATAAAGCAAAAGAAGGAGATGAGCACCACTAAAATTGTATACGGACTTTATGCGGACGACGACGATTTAATGAACGGCGTTAAAGCATTCAACGATAAAGGAATCAAAATAAACGAAGTCTATACTCCGTTTCCGGTTCACGGACTAGATAAAGCTTTAGGGTTAAAGAAAACAAGAATTTCTGATGCCGCTTTTATCTACGCTTGTTATGGAGTTACGATCGGTGCTACTCTTACATGGTATGTAATGAACCACGACTGGCCTCAGAACATTGGGGGTAAACCAGCTTTCGACTGGGCTCACAATATGCCAGCTTTCGTAGTACCAATGTTCGAACTTATGGTATTCTGCGCAGCGCACATGATGTCATTAACTTTCTTGGTAAGAAACAAAATGTATCCCGGAGCGCCTGCACAAAACCCGGATCCAAGAACAACGGATGATAAATTCTTAATGGAATTTGTAACTGAAGATGTAGAATCTGTGAAGCAGTTGCTTATTGAGACTGGAGTTGAAGAAATAACTGTTAAAGATGCTTAAAATGAAAAAGAATGTATTAAAAATTACAGCAGTTTTAGGTTTAACAACAGTTTTACTTAACTCTTGCGGACCAAAAGAGAATACTCCGCTGGTCTATTTCCCGGATATGTATTTTCCGGTAGCTTACGATCCATTGATGAAAGCTCAGGATGCTTATTCAGATCATGAAAATGAAATTCCCGCTTTTGTTAAAAATAATTTTGCAACAGGTCTTTCTCCTGTAGAAGGATCGGTAGCTCAAAATAAAGATGGTGTTTTCGAAGAAGGATTACTTCCAAAAACACCGGATGAATACAATGCTGGTTATGATGCTTCTAAAACAGTAACAGCTTCTCCTTTAAACCCTGCAAACGCAGCAAAAGATCTCGAAAGAGGAAAAGGTCTTTTTGAGAAAACCTGTGCAGCTTGTCACGGTGTCGGAGGAGACGGACAAGGACCAATCGTTCAGTCCGGAGCATTCTCTGGTGTACCAAACTATGCAGACAGAGATATTACTGTAGGATCTGTTCATTATGTAATAACCAACGGTAGAAACGCAATGGGATCTTATGCAGGACAACTAAACGCCGGAGACCGATGGAGAGTTGCCATGTATGTGATGAATGCTTTCAAAAAAGGAGCGGCAGCACCTGCGGCGGCGGCTACAGCAGCAACAGCTACGACAGCAGCTGCCCCTGCGAAATCTGAAACGATGACTACCGAAACTAAAAAATAAGAAAAGAAATGTATAGTTTTTCACCAAAATTAAAATCAACTTCTATAATCCTTCTTGTTGTAGGTTTAGTTCTTTTTGCTGTTGGTTTCTTTATGAATAAAGGAATCAGTACCGAGAAAATAGAACACATGATGGAAGCGGTTCATGCTTCTGGTCATACAGCTCCTACGCATTCTAGTGAAATGGTAGGACCTCAGGATCACGCAGCTCACCTTGAGCATGCTACTCTTCAGGTTCACAACCAGCCTTTAGCGGCAATACATTTTGTAGCTGTATTTTTCTTTGGAGTAAGCTGCTGCGTATTATTCTTCTATTCTATTCAGCACGCTGCACACGCAGGTTGGCCAATTATCATTACAAGAGTAATGGAAGCTATTGCTTCTTATATTCCTTACGGTGGTGCTATTTTAATCATTTTAATGATTTTAAACATCACACACCAAGGTCACCTTTTCCATTGGATGGATCCGGAATTAACAGACCCAAATTCTGCTCATTTCGATGTGATCTTATTTGAAAAAAGAATTTTCTTAAATATCCCTTTCTATGCAGTAAGAACTTTCATCTATGTATTAGGAGCTTCTTTCTTCGCTTGGAAACTGAAAGCTCAGTCTAAAAAAGTAGACGAAACAAAATCAAGAGTAGAATATCAGATGCTTTACAGATGGGCAGTAGGATATATCGCATTTTTCGGTTTTGCTTCTGCAGCATGGGCTTGGGACTGGTTGATGTCTATTGACCCACACTGGTATTCTACCATGTATATCTGGTATTCAATGGTGAGCTGTCTTTCAAGTGGTATTGCGGTAATCATTCTTCTAAGTGTTTATTTAAAGAAAAACGGATTCCTTCCACAGTTCAACGATAACCACTTACACGATTTAGGAGTATTCCTATTCGCGACAAGTATGCTTTGGACATATACATGGTTTGCACAGTTCATGTTATACTGGTACGCAAACATTCCGGAAGAGGTTAACTATTTCTTTGGAAGATTCCAGCACTACTCTCCTACTTTCTTGCCAATGCTTATTGTAAACTTCTTATTACCGTTATTGGTATTAGTAAGCAGCAGCATCAAGAGAAACTACAAAGTAGTTACAACAATGGCAGTAGTCGTAATTTGTGGTCACATCTTAGATTACTTCAACATGGTAATGCCGGGAACTGTAGGACCATACTGGAAAACTCCTGAAGTATTCATCCTGATCTTAGGAGCAATCTTATTCGTAGTTGGATTATTTATGTTCACTGTGCTTTCAGCACTATCTAAACTTAAACTGATCCCTACAGGTAACCCTTACCTACACGAATCTGAAATTTATGAATATCCTTTCTAAGGAATTTGTAACAACATAAAAAGAAAAAAGACTGATTGTAATGATCAGTCTTTTTTTATGCACTAAAAATTAGAACTGTCCTACAGCCTTTCTGAATTTTAATTGTCTTAAACAAAGAATGATTTAACTAAAAAAACATTAATTGTATCAATCATGAAGAAAAATCTACTGTTATTATTTTTAACAATCGTTGTAAATTTTTTGA